>CAYJHI010000038.1:0-9166 GCA_964370085.1 uncultured Muribaculaceae bacterium
CAAGCAGAGAAAGCTAATAATGCTAAAAGTGATTTCTTATCTAGTATGTCTCATGAAATAAGAACACCTCTTAATGCTATTGTAGGATTAAGTGAATATGTCAATGATAAAGAAAATGTACCTGAAGATATAAAGGGAGACTTACAAGATATAGTTAATGCTTCTAATACACTACTTGATATAGTAGGAAACATCTTAGATATTAACAAAATAGAAAATGATAAGTTAGAAATAACTAATGTTCCTTATAACTTTAAAGAAGAACTTCGTAAAGTTGCAAAATTAAATAAAAGTAGAGTTCAAGAAAAAGGATTAATCTTAAATGTTACTATTGCCAAAGATTTACCTTTTGAATTACTAGGAGACAAAGTTCATATAAAATCAGTTATTAACAATTTATTAACAAATGCGGTTAAATATACAGATAAAGGTGAAATTAATGTTAATATTAATTGTATAAATAAAGATAATATATGTACTTTGATAATTTCTGTTAGAGATACAGGTAGAGGTATAAAAGCAGAATCAATCAATAAATTATTTAATAAATTTGAACGTTTAGATGCTGAAAAAAATAGTACAACAGAAGGTACTGGATTAGGTTTAGCCATCACTAAAAGAGTTGTTGAAATGATGGGTGGTAAAATAAATGTTCAAAGTCAATATGGACAAGGAAGTGTCTTTATAGTTCAACTACCACAAACTATATCTAAGATGATAGATGACAATCCTATCAAAGAAGAAGTTAAATCAGTATCAACTAATACTAATCTAACTAATAAAAACATCTTAATAGTAGATGATAGTACAATTAATATTAAAGTTGCTAAGAAATTGTTAGAAAACAATAATTATAATTTAGAAGAAGCTACTAATGGAGAAGAATGTATACAAAAAGTACAAGACACTCATTATGATCTAATTCTAATGGATATAATGATGCCTCTTCAAAGTGGTGAAGAAGTACTAAAAATATTAAAAGAAAACAAAGAGTTTAATACCCCAGTAATTGCTCTAACAGCAGATGCAGTTGCAGGAGCAGAAGATAAATACCTAAAACAAGGATTTGTTGATTACATAGCAAAACCATTTAATAAAGAACAAATAAATAAAGTAATAAAAGATATTTTGAAAGACTAATAAGTCTTTTTTTTGTATATTTAAATGTTTATAATCATAGTTTTTTATAGGAGTGATTAAATGAAATATTTTAAACTATTATTAATTGGAATATTACTGTTACCTAACTTTGTTTCAGCCCAAGAAGAGTCAGAAATAGTAGAAAACAACTCTATGCTAGAAAATGCTGTTAGTGGTGTTTTAATAGAAGCAACTACTAAAGAAGTATTATATGATAAAAATATGAATGAACAAGTATCAGTAGCATCCCTAACTAAAATGGTTGGATTAATAATTATAATGGAACATTTAGAAGAAGAGAAAATTAAATTAACTGACGAAGTAACAATAACTAGTAATGCATCAAGTATGGGTGGAACGCAAATATTCTTAGAAACAGGAGAAGTAATGACTGTAGAAGACCTTATTAAAGGAATAACAATGGCTAGTGCAAATGATGCAATTGTAGCTATGGCTGAATATATTTCTGGAAGCGAAGAAGCTTTTGTAAAAATAATGAATGAGAAAGTAAAAGAGTTAAATCTAGAGAATACCTCTTTTAAAAACTGTACTGGATTTGATGAAGAAGGACACTATTCATCTGCATATGATATGGCCATTATTGCCAGTGAATTAGTTATGCATGAAGAAATATTTACTTTTTCCTCTATATATGAAGATTATCTAAGAGAAAATACAGAAGATAAGTTCTGGCTAGTAAATACTAATCAATTAGTTAGGTTTTATGAAGGAGCAGATGGATTAAAGACCGGGTATACAGATGCAGCCAAATCAACTATTGCCGCTACTGCTAAAAGAGATGATATGCGCTTAATTGCAATTTCTCTAGGATATGAAGACAAAACAACAAGAAATGAAGAAACGATGGAACTATTAGACTATGGTTTCAACACATACAAAGTAACAACGCTTAAAACAACAGAGGACATTATTGACAATCTAAATTTAACAAAGGCAAATAAACAATCTGTAGATATAGTGCCTTCATACAATGTACAGGTTATATCTAAAAAAACAGAACAAGAAAAAGAATATAATATAAAAACAGACATTTATGAAATAACATTACCATTAAAACCAGGAGATATTGTCGGAAAAATGACCGTTTATGATGAAAATAACAAAGTTAATGAAGTAGATTTAACAGTAACGGAAAATATTGAAAGAGTAGGATATTTTGAACTACTATTTAATACAATTAGAGATATTATTACAGGAACTATTAATCTATAGTTCTTTTATTATGACAAAAATCGACAAAAGATAATTATATACTTTACACATACCAAGTTAAATTAAATAAAAAGAAAGTAAACGTTTGTCGATTAGATACAAATAATTATTTATTATATCTAAAATCGTATGTGAGGTGAAAAATATGCTAGCAATCAACTTAGAATTTAGAAAAGGAATCTTATTTATTCGCTTAAAAGGATATCTAAATAACAAAAATGCACTATCTTTAAAAAGGAGGGTCGATCAGTTAATAATAGATAAAGGCATTAGATTTTTTGTTTATAACTTATCCAGATTAAAAGAAATAGATGATATCGGATTAGATGTAATAAAGGACAATTATCAACAAATAAGTTCTGCTAAAGGAGAAATGATCTTATGTGATATAAATTCTTCAATTGAACTTAGTATTCAAAAAGATAAGGTTTTAAAGCATACAAATATTATAGATGATGAACTAGCAGCTTTTCACAAAATAAAAATTTAAGGGTGAAAAAAATTGACAAACGAAGAATTAGAAGTAGTCATGGAACATGAAAAGTTAGTATATAAAATAGTATCGAAGTATAAAGGTTATTACGATAAAGATGATCTTTACCAAGTAGGAGTTATTGGATTATTAAATGCTTATAGAAATTTCAATAGTGATTATAATGTGAAGTTTTCTACCTATGCCTATACCTATATATTAGGAGAAATCTCCAAATATGTTAGAGAAGATCGATCTGTTAAAGTGAGTAAAGATATTTTAAAAAGAACAAAATTAATAGAAAGAACAAAAGAAATTATGACACAGAAGTTAATGAGAGAACCTTCTATTTTAGAATTATCACTTTATCTGGATTTAGATGAAGTTAAAATAGAAGAGGCTCTGAATGCTAAAGAATATATTAAAAGTTTGGATATAAAAGTTAATGATGATGGGAAAGATTTAAATTTATATGATTATGTTCAAGATGAAGAACAAAGTTACAAACCAGAAATAATAGACTTAAACAATGCCATAGAAGAACTTAGTATCGAAGAGAAACAATTAATTAATTCAAGATATTACCAAGGATTTACGCAACAAGAAACTTCCAAACAATTAGGCATATCTCAAGTACAAGTGTCAAGAAAAGAAAGTAAAATTCTAAATAAGATAAAGACAAAAATGGCTGCATAGTCATTTTTTTTATTTAATTAGTTAAAACCCTTTATTAATTTTCTAGAAGTGCTATAATGAGATTATAGAATAGAGTAGGTGATAATATGAATGGATGGAAAAATTTTATAGAAGGTAGTTGGGTAACTAATATTGATGTAAATCAGTTTATAGAACTTAACTACAAAGAGTACAAAGGTGATGATAGTTTTTTAAAAGATCCTACTACCAAGACAAAAAAGATTTGGAATAAGTGTAAGACCCTATTAAAAGAAGAATTAAAAAAAGGTGTACTTGATATTGAAACAAAAAAAGTATCGGGAATTAATAATTTTGAACCGGGATTTATCGATAAGGATAACGAAGTTATTTTTGGGTTACAAACAGATGTCCCTTTAAAGAGAATAGTTAATCCTTATGGTGGAATGAGAATGGTTTCAAACTCATTAAGTGCATATGGATATGAATTAGATAAAGAAATAAATACCCATTTTAGTAAATATCGAAAAACTCATAATCAAGGTGTATATGATGCTTATACAGAAGAAATTCTAATGGCAAGAAAAGTAGGGCTATTAACAGGATTGCCAGATGCTTATGGAAGAGGAAGAATCATTGGAGATTATCGAAGAATTGCCCTTTATGGAATTGATTTCTTAATTACAAAGAAAAAAGAAGATTTAGAAGAAATTAAAGATATTAATGATCGTTCAATAGAATTAAGAGAAAATATTTCTGAACAAATAGATGCTTTAGAAGAAATGAAAGAAATGTCTCAAGGATATGGCTTTGATATTTCTAAACCTGCAAGTAACGCTAAAGAAGCAGTACAATGGTTATATTTTGGGTATCTAGCAGCAGTTAAAGAAAATAATGGTGCAGCAATGTCCTTAGGAAGAACTTCTACATTTTTAGATATTTATATTGAAAGAGATTTAGAAAAAGGATTAATAACAGAAGAAGAAGCACAAGAACTAATAGATCAATTTGTTATTAAATTAAGATTAGTCAGGCATCTTAGAACACCAGAATATGACGAATTATTTTCAGGTGATCCGACATGGGTAACAGAATCAATAGCAGGGATGAAAGATGAAGAAAACAGTTTTGTAACTAAAAACAGTTTTAGATACTTACATACACTGATTAACTTAGAATCTTCGCCAGAACCAAATTTGACAGTTTTATGGAGTGATAAATTACCAGATAATTTCAAAAAATATTGTGCGAAAATTTCAATTAAGACTGCTTCAATTCAGTATGAAAACGATGATGTAATGCGACCTATTTATGGTAATGATTATGCAATAGCATGTTGTGTATCTGCTATGAAAGTAGGAGAACAAATGCAATATTTTGGTGCTAGATGTAATTTAGTAAAATCACTTCTATACTGTATGAATGGTGGAATAGACGAAATAACTAACTATAAAGCTATTGATGGATTTGCTATCATGGAAGATGAGATATTAGATTATGACAAAGTGATGGCTAACTATAAAAGAATGTTAACAAGAGTAAGTAAAATATATGTTGATGCAATGAACATCATTCATTTTATGCACGATAAATATGCATATGAAAAATCACAAATGGCGCTTCATGATTCTGAAGTAGAAAGATTAATGGCCTTTGGAGTGGCAGGTCTTTCAGTCATGGCCGATTCACTATCAGCCATTAAATATGCCAAAGTAAAACCAATTAGAAATGAAACAGGTTTAGCAATAGATTACGAAATTGAAGGAGAATTTCCTAAGTTTGGTAATGATGATGATAGAGTAGACAACATAGCAATTGAAGTAATGGAATACTTTTATCAAGAACTTTGCAAACATCGTCTGCATCGTGGTGCGAAACATACATTATCTATTCTAACCATAACTTCAAACGTTGTATATGGTGAAAAAACTGGAGCAACACCAGATGGAAGATCAACTAAAGTTGCTTTTGCACCTGGTGCTAATCCAATGCATGGAAGAGACGATGAAGGAGCCCTAGCATCACTAAATTCAGTAGCTAAATTAAATTATAGAGAATGCTGCCAAGATGGAATATCAAATACATTTACAATTGTCCCTAATACACTAGGTAAAACTTTAAGTGACCAAGAAGAAAACTTAGCTAATATATTAGATGGATACTTCATGCAAGGTGCTCATCATTTAAATGTTAATGTTCTAAAACGCGAAAAATTAATAGAAGCAATGGAAAACCCTGATAAATATCCACTGTTAACAATTAGAGTATCTGGATATGCTGTAAGATTTAATCGTTTAACTAAAAAACAACAAGAAGAAGTAATTGAAAGAACCTTTCACGAGAAATTATAATGATCAAAGGAAGTGTTAATACAATAGAAACATTAGGATTAGTAGATGGTCCTGGTATAAGAACAATCGTTTTTCTAAACGGGTGTAAGCTTCGGTGCAAGTATTGCCATAATCCTGAAATGTTTGAACAAAAAGAATTAAATTATACAGTAGATCAATTAATAACAAAAGTAAAAAGATATAAACCATATTATAAAGATAAAGGGGGAGTAACCTTCTCAGGAGGAGAAGCACTTCTACAACCAAATTTCTTGATTGAGTGTTGTAAACAATTAAAAAAAGAGCAAATAAATATTGCCCTAGATACTTCAGGTGTTGGATTAACTTTAGAACAAACAGAAGAAGTGCTAAAGTATATAGATTTAGTAATATTTGATATAAAGCATTATCAAGAAAAAGAATATCAAGAGTTAACTTCTTATTCTATAAAAAATAGTTTAGACTTTATAAATTTATTAAATAAGTTAAATAAAAAGGTATGGATAAGACAAGTAATTATTCCCAATTATAATGATAATAAAGAATACTTATATGGATTAAAAAAGTTTGTTGATAATATTAATAACGTAGATAAAATAGAATTTTTACCTTACCATACTCTAGGAGTAGAGAAATATAATAAATTAAATCTTGATTATAAACTAAAAAAAGTTCCTGATATGGACTCCGGTAAGTGTCAAGAACTATATAATATATATATAAAAATAAAAGACCTCTAATTAGAAGTCTTTTTTGTAAGTGCGATATCCTTAATTATAGTAGTATGACCACTGTTAACAGAATCATATAAAAGATCAATTGCAGTAGCTTCGCCCATATCAAAATTAGGAACATCATATGCAATTTTTGTAATAGAAATAATAGATTCATTATCGATCAAAAACGTATCGTCAATTTCCTGAGCATTACATAGTAATTCATTACTTTTAGCATCTCTAAATTCTAATTGATTATCACTCTTAGGGTATGCTAAGCAAACGGCATTTCTAAGTTCATCGTTTTCTTCATAAGCAATAACGTAAGGTATTCTCTCGTGAGGTTCCTCATTATTGATAAACGTATTACTATTAACATTATCTATATTAGTAACGTTCACTCTATCTTTGGTCATTAAACTACCAATCATAGAAATAACAATAACCCCAGCAGCAATAGTGGCAAAGGCGGACATATTAGCTTGTAAATTTTTAACTTTCATTTTCATCACCTGGCTATATTATAGTAAAATAATTGATAATAGTCCACAATTACTAGTAAAAAAGAGCATTTTTTGATAAAATATTATAAGAAAAGGGATGTGATTTAATGAAATTAGCAAACAATTGGCAAGATTATGAAATAATAGATGCTAGTAATGGGCAAAAGTTAGAAAGATGGAAAGACATTTACTTACTAAGGCCAGACCCGCAAATAATTTGGGATAATGGAAATTTAATGGATAAGTATAAAGGAATGATTCATGCTGTTTATCATCGCAGTAATAAAGGTGGAGGCACTTGGGAAAACTTAAAGAAAATGCCATCAGCGTGGACAATAGATTATAAAAATCTGACTTTTAATATTAAACAAATGGGTTTTAAACATACAGGACTATTCCCAGAACAGGCAACTAATTGGGATTTTGTTATGGATAAAATAAGAAATGCAGGTAGAGAAATATCTGTTCTTAATTTATTTGCTTATACAGGTGGAGCCAGCGTCGCATGTCTTAAAGCAGGAGCTAAAGTAGTGCATGTTGATTCTTCTAAAGGAATGGTTGAATGGTGTAAAGAAAATGTTAAAGCTACAGGTTTAGAAGATAAACCCATTAGATATATTATAGATGATGTTGTCAAGTTCGTTGAAAGAGAAAATAGAAGAGGCAATAAATACGATGTAATAATAATGGATCCGCCTTCGTATGGACGTGGAACTAACGGAGAAGTATGGGATATTGAAAAAGATTTAAATGATTTAATAGAAAAATGTTTATTAATTTTATCAGATCAACCTCTAGTATTTTTAATTAATTCATATACAACAGGTCTATCTAGTCAAGTATTGGCAAATTTATTAAATAACACAATAGGAAAAAAACATGAAGGAATTATTACCAGTGGTGAAATAGGAATACCGATTAAGGATAGTGAATTGATTTTACCGTGTGGAATATATGGAAGATATGAAGGAAAATAATATTAATATTTTATATGAAGATAATCACTTATTGGTAGTTGTAAAACCGTGTAATGTTTTATCACAAGCTGATAGTACGAAAGATATGGACTTACTTACGATGTTAAAAGACTATATAAGGGAAAAATATAAAAAACCAGGCAATGTCTTTTTAGGATTAGTGCATCGCTTAGATCGTCCTGTAAGTGGAATTATGGTATATGCTAAAACATCGAAGGCGGCATCTAGGCTGACCAAAGATATTCAACAAGATAAATTTAAAAAGAAATATTTAGCTGTTATAAGTAATATAATTAAAGAAGATGAAGGAGTATATGAAGATTATCTGAAAAGAACTCCTGATGGAAAGAGTGTTATAACAAAAGAACAATATGGAAAATATGCAAAATTAGAATACAAAGTACTAGAAAGAAATAATGAAGAAAAAAAGACTTTGGTGGATATAACGTTAATAACAGGAAGACATCATCAAATCAGAGTGCAATTTTCCTCAAAAGGAAATTCTTTGTGTGGAGATCAACGATACGGAAAACAAGATAAAACGCAAATAGCGCTACATGCATATGAACTATCCTTTCCACATCCGATTAGTAAAGAAATAATGACATTCACTAACAAACCAATCAAGAAAGGACATTGGACAAACTTTACACTGTAAAAAAAAGTCCAATAAAAAATAGTTTTGCAATTGATTTTAATATTTGATATGATACATGTAGATAAAAATAAGGAGATGATTATATGCCATCAATAGAATTTAGTTTGGATTGGTTTTTAACAATTCCTGGTATGTTAATAACAGGAGGAGTATTTTTACTATTACTAGCCTTAATTATATTTATAGTTAGTTCAGGAAAAAATAAAAAAGCAAAACAAGAAATCAATGAAGATAAAAAAGAGGAATTAAAAGAGGAAACGGTTCCTGTAGAACCAACTGCAGTTTCACCTGTAGCAGATGTAACTGTAGCGGCAGTAGCGCCTGCTGAACCAGCGGTAACAACAACTACAGAAGTTGCACCTGCACCAGTTATAAATGAAAATGATCAAATTATACCTGTTACAGAAATTCCAGTTATGCCTGAAATGAAAGAAGAACCAGTTGTAATACCAGCAGCGGTAGTTGAAACACCAGTGGAACCAA
>CAYJHI010000039.1:0-8814 GCA_964370085.1 uncultured Muribaculaceae bacterium
AAGGTACACCTATGTTAGAATTAGTCATGTGTGGCTGCTTAGATGTGAGAGGTTGTTGATACACCAGGTAGAGTTGTAAAATGGTTATCAAGTTATTCGCACGGAGCAAGTCTATACTAGATATAGGCGAAGGGAGGATACAAAAATGTCAAACGAAAAGAAAGTTCGTATCAAGTTAAAAGCGTATGATCATAGAGTTCTAGATAATGCCGCTACAAAAATTGTTGAAACAATTAAACGTTCAGGTGGAGAAATATCAGGTCCAGTACCGTTACCAACTGAAATTGAAAAATTCACAATTTTGAGAGCTGTACACAAGTACAAAGATTCTCGTGAACAATTTGAAATGCGTACACATAAGAGATTAATCGACATCAAGAATCCAAGTAAGGAAACAATTGATGCATTAACACACCTTGATTTACCAAGTGGTGTAGATATTCAAATTAAATTATAATTAATTATTAGGAGGAAATAGACATGAAAGGAATCTTAGGTAAAAAACTAGGAATGACTCAAGTTTTCGCTACAGATGGAAAACTTGTACCTGTAACTGTTGTTGAAGTAGAACCAAATGTTGTTACTCAAGTTAAAACAGTTTCAAGTGATGGTTATGATGCAGTTCAATTAGGATTTGATACTATTAGAGAAAAAATTAGTAACAAGCCAAGAACTGGTCATACAAACAAAGCTAATACAGCACCTAAGCGCTTCTTAAGAGAAATCAGAGGAGTAGATGTTAGCAAATATGAATTAGGACAAATTATCAGTGCTGACTTATTCGAAGCTGGTGAAATGGTTGACGTAAGTGGAATCAGTAAAGGTAAAGGATTCCAAGGTGTTATTAAAAGACACAATCAATCAAGAGGACCTATGTCTCACGGATCACAATACCATAGAGGTGTAGGATCAATGGGAACTTTATTACCAATGCACGTATTAAAAGGTAAAAAGTTACCAGGACACATGGGTAATGTAACTACTACTGTACAAAACTTAGAAATCATCGCAGTAGATATGGAAAACAATTGTTTATTAGTTAAAGGAAATGTTCCTGGACCTAAAAATGCATTAGTGATGATTAAAACTGCTATTAAAAATCAAGATAAGATCAATACACCAATCGAGTTAATTTCTTACGAAGTTGAAGAAGAAACAATAGAAGAAACTACTAACGAAGCGGAAGTATCTGAAGAAGTAGTAGAAGAAACTAATGTAGAAGCTGAAACGACTGAAGAAGTTTCAGAATAGTCATCATAACGATAAATAATTAAACAATTAGAATAAAGTTATGAAAGGAGAAATAAGAATGAAAAAAGTAACTCTTTTAAATATTAAAGGTGAAACAGTTAAAGATCTTACATTAAATAAAGAAATATTTGGAATTGAACCAAATGATAAAGTTTTATACGATGCAATCATCGTAGCAAGAGCAGGATTAAGACAAGGTACACATAGTACAAAAACACGTGCAGAAGTTTCTGGTGGGGGAAGAAAACCATGGAGACAAAAAGGAACAGGTAGAGCTCGCCAAGGATCAATTAGATCAGTACAATGGAGAGGTGGAGGAAATTACGGAACTCCAGTACCAAGAGATTATAGTAAAAAACAAAATCGTAAAGAGAGAAGATTAGCTTTAAAATCAGCACTTGCACATAAAGCAATTGATAAAGCAATCATTGTTATGGATGAAATTACATTTGCAACTCCAAAAACAAGAGAAATGATTACTTTAATGAATACTTTGAAAATTGCTGATAAAAAAGTTTTATTCGTAATAGATGACTTCTCAGAAAACGTAGTATTAGCATCAAGAAATCTTACAAACATTGCGTTGGTTAGTTATGACGAATTAAATGTTCTAGATTTAACAAATGCTGATTACATTGTTGTTACTGAAAAAGCAATGACACAAATTGAGGAGGTGCTAAAATAATATGGATACAAGATATTTAGAAATTATTAAAGCGCCAGTTATTACTGAAAAATCAGGTAATGCTGCAGAAACTGCTGGAGTTTATACTTTTAAAGTAGACCCAACAGCAAACAAAACAGAAATTAAATTAGCGGTTGAAAAAATCTTCAACGTTAAAGTTAAAGAAGTACGTACTATAAACGTAAAACCTAAAAAGAGAAGAGTTGGACGTTATTCAGGTTTAAGTAATCGTTCTAAAAAAGCAATGATTATACTTGAAGATGGACAAAATATCGATCTTGGTTAGAAGGAGGAAAAAATATGGCAATTAGAAATTATAAACCTACTACACCAGGACGCAGAGGGATGAGTACTTTAATAAATACTGAAATTACTAAGAGTACTCCTGAAAAGAGCCTAGTAGTTAGTTTAAAGAAAACTGGTGGTCGTAACAATCAAGGTAAAACTACAGTGAGACATCATGGTGGTGGAGCTAAGAGAAAATATCGTTTAATTGATTTCAAAAGAAACAAAAGAGATATTATGGGTACTGTTGCAAGTATCGAATACGATCCAAACAGAACAGCGAACATCGCACTAATCAATTATATCGATGGGGAAAAGAGATATATCTTAGCACCTAAAGGATTAAAAGTTGGAGATAAAATTAGTTCTGGTGAAAAAGCTGATATCAAAGTTGGTAATGCCTTACCGATTATGATGATTCCAGTTGGGGAAACAATTCACAATATTGAGTTGCGCCCAGGTAAAGGTGGTTCACTAGCAAGATCTGCTGGTACATCTGCTCAAATCTTAGGACGTGAAGTTAAATATGTAATGATTCGTTTATCTTCTGGAGAACAAAGAAAAGTTTTAGGAACTTGTTATGCAACTATTGGTGTAGTTGGTAATGAAGATTCAGGACTTGTTAATTTAGGTAAAGCTGGACGTAAACGTCACATGGGTATCAGACCTACGGTACGTGGATCAGTTATGAACCCTAATGATCATCCACATGGTGGTGGTGAAGGTCGCGCTCCAATCGGACGTAAGGGACCTGTAACTCCTTGGGGTAAACCAGCGCTAGGATTAAAAACAAGAAATAACAAAAAGACAGACAAATTTATCGTACGTCGTCGTAACGGTAAGTAGAAAGGATGATTTAGAATATGGCAAGAAGTTTAAAGAAAGGACCTTATGTATTCGATAGATTACTAAAAAAGGTTCGTGAGTTAAATAAAAGTGGTAAAAAAGAAGTAATTAAAACATGGTCACGCCGTTCAACTATTTATCCTGATTTTATCGGACACACATTTGCGGTGCACAATGGTAAAGAATTTATCCCTGTTTATGTAACTGAAGATATGGTAGGACATAAATTAGGAGAATTCGCATTGACTCGTAAATTCGGTGGACATGGCGATGGCAAGAAAAAATAATAGACAAGTAGGAGGATTATATGGAAGTTAAAGCAATTGCTAAAGGACTTCGCGTATCACCAATTAAAGCTAGATTAGTAGCAACATTAATTCGTGGTAAAAAAGCGAGTGAAGCATTAACCATATTAAATAATATGAATACTAAACCAGCAAGACTTACGAAAAAAGTATTAGATTCTGCTATTGCCAATGCGGTAAATAATAATGGATTGGATGCCAATACGTTAATCGTTAAAGAAGCAAGAGTAGATGCTGGAGCAGTAATGAAACGTCATATGTTCGACTCACGTAGTCACATAGGACACAAAGATAGAAGAACGAGTCACATTGTAATAGCTGTGGCTAGTAAATAAGGAGGAGTAGCACATGGGACAAAAAGTTAATCCTAATGGACTAAGACTTGGTATTAATAAAACTTGGGAAGCTACTTGGTACGCTAATAGCAAAGATTTCAAGACAAACTTAAGTAGTGATATCAAAATCCGTAAATATTTTGAAAAAAATATGAAAGATGCTGGAATCGCAAAAGTAGAAATTGAAAGAAATCCAAAAAGATGCGAAGTTATAGTACATACTTCTAAACCAGGAATCATGATTGGTCGTGGTGGAGAAGAAATAGAAAAATTAAAGAACAAGTTATCTAAATTAGTTGATGAAAACATTCAAATCTCAATTGTAGATGTTAAGAAAGTAGATGTTAATGCTCAATTAGTTGCGGATAATATTGCAATGCAAATCACTAATCGTGCTTCATTCAGAATGGCACAAAAAAGAGCAATCAGAAATGCTATGAAAGGCGGAGCTAAAGGAATTAAAACTTTAGTATCAGGTCGATTAAATGGTGCTGACATTGCTCGTGGTGAAGGGTATACAGAAGGAACGATTCCACTACATACATTAAGAGCTGATATCGATTATGCTACAGCAGAAGCTGATACTACATTCGGTAAAATCGGAGTTAAAGTATGGATTTATAAAGGAGAAATTCTTCCTTCTAAGAAATCTAAAGGAGGTAATTAATATGTTAATACCATCAAGAACGAAATATCGTCGTGTTCATAGATTACCTCACGAAGGAATTTCAAGAGGAAATAGAACACTAAATAATGGTGAATTCGGATTACAAGCAAAAGAAGGAGCTTGGATCACAGCAAATCAAATCGAAGCAGCGCGTATTGCGATGACTAGATATATGAAACGTGGTGGTAAAGTGTGGATTAATATTTTCCCACATATGCCATTAACAAAAAAACCGATTGGAACTCGTCAAGGAAAAGGTAAAGGTGCCGTTGAAGGATGGGTTGCAGTTGTTAAAGCAGAAAAAATCATGTTTGAAATCGCAGGAGTTACTGAAGAAGTTGCACGTGAAGCACTACGTTTAGCATCTCACAAACTACCTATTCAAACTAGATTTGTAAAAAGAGAAACAGGTGGTGAATCAAATGAAGGTTAAGGAAATAAGAGAATTAACTAATGAAGAAATTATCGTTAAGATAAAAGAATCAAAAGAAGAATTATTCAATTTAAGATTTCAACAAGCTACAGGTAACTTAGAAAAACCTTCAAGATTAAGAGATTTAAGACACACTGTTGCTAGAATGAAAGGCGTTCTTAGAGAACGTGAATTAGAGAAGTAGGAGGGGAATATGAAAGATACTAAGAAAAAAGAATTAGTGGGAACAGTAGTAAGTGCTACAAATAATAAAACTATTACTGTTAAAGTAGAAACTTATAAAGAACACCCCCTATATAAGAAAAGAGTAAAATACTCTAAAAAATATGCTGCACACGATGAAACAAATAAAGCAAAAGTAGGAGATACAGTTAGAATCGTTGAAACTAAACCTATCTCTAAATCTAAACGTTTCTATTTAGCTGAAATCGTTAAAGAAGCAGTTATATTATAATTAGGTGAAGGAGGAAGTAATTTATGCTACAACAAGAATCAAGATTAAAAGTTGCAGATAACTCTGGTGCAAAAGAATTATTAGTAATTCGCGTACTAGGAGGAAGTAAAGTTAAATCTGGTAATATCGGTGACATAGTTGTTGGTACAATTAAAAAAGCCACACCTAATGGAACTGTTAAAAAAGGTAAAGTAGTTAAAGCAGTTATCGTAAGAAGTAAATTTGGTGCACGTCGTGAAGATGGAAGTTATATCAAATTTGATGACAACGCATGCGTAATTATCAAAGATGATAAAACACCAGTTGGAACTCGTGTATTTGGACCAGTCGCACGTGAAATTCGTGATGAAGGTTATCTAAAAATCGTATCATTAGCGAAAGAAGTGCTATAAGGAGGATATTATGAACTTTAAATTAAATGACAAAGTCGTAGTTATCGCTGGTTCTAGCAAAGGAAAAGAAGGAAAAATCATCAAGACATTAAGAAGCGAAAATAAAGTTATCGTTGAAGGTGTTAATATCATTAAAAAACACAAAAAAGGTAATGGACAAGAAGCTGGAGGAATCATTGAAATGGAAGCTCCAATTCATGCTTCAAATGTTATGATTATTGATCCTAAAACAAAGAAAAGATCTAGAATCGGACATACTATCGATACAAAATCAAACAAAAAAATAAGAATTACAAAAAAATCAAGCGAAAAGATTGATTAATTGGAAGGAGGGTATATATGAACCGCCTAAAAGAAAGATACTTAAAAGAAGTTGTTCCAAGTTTAATGGAAAAACATAGCTACAAATCAGTTATGGAAGTACCTAAGTTAGAAAAAATCATAATCAATATCGGAGTAGGGGATGCTACTCAAAATTCTAAATTAATAGATGCTGCAGTGGCAGACTTAGAAGCAATCACTGGTCAAAAACCAGTTGTAACTAAAGCTAAAAAGTCTATTGCTGGATTCAAATTAAGAGAAGGACAAGCAATCGGATGTAAAGCTACATTACGTGGTGAAAACATGTACAACTTTATGGACAAATTAGTTGCTATTGGTTTACCAAGAGTACGTGATTTCCGTGGAGTTAGTCCAAAAGCATTTGACGGAAGAGGAAATTATACTTTAGGAATTAAAGAACAATTAATCTTCTCAGAAATAGAATTTGATAACGTTGTAAAAGTAAGAGGGATGGATATCGTATTCGTAACTACTGCTAATACAAATGAAGAAGCTTATGATTTATTAAAAGCACTTGGAATTCCTTTTAGAAAGTAATTGGAGGATAAAGATGGCAAAAAAAAGTATGATTGTGAAAGCTAACAGAAAGCAAAAGTTCAAAGTACGTGAATACACACGTTGTGAACGTTGTGGAAGACCACATGCTGTTATGAGTAAATTCGGTGTATGCCGTATTTGTTTTCGTGAATTAGCTTACAAAGGACAAATACCAGGAATTAAAAAATCTAGTTGGTAATTTGGAAAGGAGGATTTAATTATGGCTGTTGTAACTGATACTATTGCAGATATGTTAACAAGAATTCGTAATGCTAACCAAATGCGTTATAAAGAAGTGTTAATACCTGCATCAAATTTAAAATTAGAAGTTGCAAAAATCTTAAAAAACGAAGGTTTTATCGTTGATTATAAAGTAGAAGGAGAAGAAGTTCAAAAGAACATCATCGTTACTTTAAAATATGGTCAAAATAAAGAGAGAGTAATCACTGGATTAAAGAGAATCTCTAAACCAGGATTAAGAGTTTATGCTAAAAATACAGAAATTCCTAAAGTGTTAAATGGATTAGGAATTGCAATTATATCTACATCGAAAGGGATTGTAACTGATAAAGAAGCAAGAAAATTAAATGTAGGTGGAGAAGTTTTAGCTTATATTTGGTAGTAAAATAATATAAGGAGGTGTCAATATGAGTCGTATTGGAAATAGAAAAATCGAAGTACCTCAAGGTGTAACTGTTACAGTTGAAAATTTATCAATTACAGTTACCGGACCTAAAGGAACATTAAAAACTCATGGGGATAAAAATATTACATTAACTCAAGAAGAAAATGTGATTACAGTTGCTAGAGCGAACGATGCAAAAAAATCAAGAGAAATGCATGGAACAATCAATGCTAATGTTACAAACATGATCGAAGGTGTTACTAAAGGTTTTGAAAAAGGACTTGAAATAATTGGTGTTGGTTACCGTTTCACTGTTAAAGGGAATACGTTAGTAATCAATGCAGGATATTCTCATCCGGTTGAAAAAGAAATTCCATCAGGAATCGAAGTAGTAAGCGTAAGCAACACTGAAATTACTGTTAAAGGAATTGATAAAATCGTTGTAGGAGAATTTGCTGCAAATGTTAGAAAAGTACGTTTACCTGAACCTTATAAAGGAAAAGGAATTCGTTATAAAGATGAATTTATTAAACGTAAAGAAGGTAAGAAAGCTGCTTAATAAGTAGGAAAGGAGAAAGACATTATGATAAAAAAAGAATCTAGAAATACTCTACGTAAAATACGTCATGAACGTGTTAGAGCTAAAATCTCTGGTACTAGTTTAGTTCCAAGATTGAATGTATATAGATCAAATACTAATATATATGCTCAAATTATTGATGATGAAACTTCTACTACTCTTGTATCTGCTTCCTCATTAAGTTTAAAACTTGACAATGGAAGTAATGTTGAAGCAGCAAGTAAAGTTGGAGCTGAAGTAGCTAAATTAGCAACTAAAGCCAACATTACAAAAGTAGTTTTTGATAGAGGTGGATACCTTTATCATGGACGTGTTAAAGCTTTAGCTGAAGCTGCACGTGAAAATGGATTAGAATTCTAAAGGAGGGTATTATGCAAAATAAAAATCAATCTCCAAAAGAAAAAACAATGGAAGAGTTAGTAGTTGAAATCAAAAGCGTTGTTAAAGTTAACAAGGGTGGACGTCAACGTCGCTTCTCTGCTACTGTTGTAGTTGGAGATAGAAAAGGGCAAGTTGGTATCGGAATTGGTAAAGCTAATGAAGTACCAGATGCTATTAAAAAAGCTATTCAAGCTGCCAATAAAAATGTTGTAAAAATACAATTATTTGAAGGTAGAACAATATCTCATGAAATGCTTGGTATTTCAGGAGCAGCTAAAGTTATGCTAAGACCTGCTTCAGCCGGAACTGGTATTATTGCCGGTGGTGCTGTTAGAGCGGTATTAGAATTAGCTGGAGTACACGACATATTATCAAAATCACTTGGTTCAAGAACTAAATTAAACATGGCGACTGCTACATTAAATGCACTTAAATCAATTAAGAGTATTGAACAAGTAGCTGCTCTTCGTGGAAAAACTAAAGAGGAGATTTTAGGATAATGAAGTTACATGAATTACAAAAAAATCCTGGAGCTAAGCACGTTAAAAGACGTGTAGGTCGTGGTAGCGGATCAGGATTAGGAAAAACAAGTGGTCGTGGTTATAAAGGTCAAAACGCACGTAGTGGTGGAGGAGTAAGAGCCAGCTTTGAAGGTGGACAATTACCTCTATACCGTCGTTTACCAAAAAGAGGATT
>CAYJHI010000040.1:0-4639 GCA_964370085.1 uncultured Muribaculaceae bacterium
ACTTAGAGATTAAGAGATTAACTAAGTTAATGGAAAAAGAAGTAGATCCGATTGAACAGGCAAAGATTGCACATAGAATTGTAGGGTTACGTATAGGAGCGGAATAAAATGGTGGAAGAAATAAAGGGAATTGAAGAGAGAAAGAATAAGTTAATTAAACTTGGTGAGAAACAAGGGTATATTACTTATGAACAACTTGCAGATGAGTTAAAGGGTTTAGATATTGATGGGGATACTTTAGATGAATTATATAATTCGTTTGTAGAACAAGGTATTGAAATAGTGGCTTTTGATCAAGAACAAGTTGAAGAAGAAACTATAGATACTATTAAAGTAGAGGAGTTAACTTTCTCTAAAGATGTTAAAATAAATGATCCAGTTAGAATGTATTTAAAAGAGATTGGACGTATTAACTTACTTACGGCTGATCAAGAGTTTGAATATGCTAAAAGAGCTGAAGAAGGGGATGAGGAAGCTAAAAGAATGCTTGCTGAATCTAATCTTCGTTTAGTAGTTAGTATTGCTAAGAGATATGTTGGTCGTGGTATGTTATTTCTTGATTTAATACAAGAGGGTAATATTGGACTTATGAAGGCAGTTGATAAGTTTGATCCTACTAAAGGGTATAAATTTTCGACTTATGCGACTTGGTGGATTAGACAAGCTATTACTAGAGCGATTGCAGATCAAGCTAGAACGATTAGAGTACCTGTACATATGGTAGAAACAATCAATAAACTTGCTCGTATTCAAAGGCAATTAACGCAAGATTTAAATAGAGAACCTACTGATGATGAACTTGCTAAGAAAATGGGAATTACTGTAGAAAAGGTTCGTGAAGTATATAAAATATCTCAAGATCCAGTATCGTTAGAAACTCCTATTGGGGAAGAAGAAGATAGTCATTTAGGGGATTTCATTAAAGATGAGAGAACTATGTCTCCTGAAGAGTATGCTACTGTTGAAATGCTTAAGGAAGAATTATCGGGTGTATTACTTACTTTAACTGATCGTGAGGAGAAAGTATTAAGACTTAGATTTGGTCTTGATGATGGTCAATGTCGTACTCTAGAAGAAGTTGGTCAAATCTTTGGAGTAACAAGAGAGAGAATTCGTCAAATTGAAGCGAAAGCTCTTCGTAAACTTAGACATCCTTCTCGTAGTCGTAAACTAAAGGATTTCTTAACTGACTAATGAATATTAGTAGTAGACTTAAAACTATTGGCAACTTAGTTGATGACAATAGTTTTTTAATAGATGTTGGTTGTGACCATGCGTTTTTAGATATATATGTTGTAAAACAAAAACCAACTGTTAAAGCGATAGCATCTGATATAAGTGAAGGTCCTTTAAAACAAGCTAAGACTAATATTAAAAAATTTGGTCTTAGTAAAAAGATTAATACTTTACTTAGTAATGGTATAGAAAAATTACCTAAAATGGTTGATACTTTAGTTATATCTGGTATGGGTGGTAAGAATATGTTAGGTATTGTTAAATATCAACCAGATAAACTAAAGCAAATAGAGACAATTATTATATCTCCAAATACTGATGCTGATATTATTCGTACTTTTTTATGTAATAATGGATATTATTTAGTACATGAAGAGATAATTCAAGATAGTAACTTCTTTTATCCGATAATTAAGTTTAAAAAAGGTAAGGTTCGTTATAATAAGAAAGAATTATTTTTTGGACCATTACTTTTAAAAAATAAGAGTGATATATTTGTTTCATACTTAGAGAAAATACTAATTAAAAAAGAGCAAATATATAAGTTTTTACCTAATAACTATTATATTAGAAAATGGCAATTAAGAAGAGAAATTAAGTTTATAAAGAACTATTTAAAAGATTGAAAATTCAATCTTTTTTTTGTTTTAAGATACCTATCATACTTCCGAAACTTGATGATATTATCATAATTATGTAATATATTATGATATTTAAAGATATACCACTATTTAAGATAAATGATATTATAAAACTAAATATTAAGTATATTAGTGATGATTTTATTCCTTCTAAGTAACCTTTGTTAGTACTTCTTCTTCCTATATAGATACCTCCTATTAGGATGGATGCTGTTGGTATAATCATCTTTAGTGTTGTATAGATTTTATCGTTTATTAAATCATAGTTATATAATAGACTTATAATTAAAGAAGAAATTATAATTATAATAATAGTAATAGTAAAAGCTTTTAAATAATTAATTAGTTTTTTCATTGTACACCTCAGTTAATAATATGTTTTTGTATAAGAATAATACTTATTTATCATAATTAAATAGGTGATTAGATGGAATACTTATTAGTTATTATTAAAACAGTTGTCTTTTATGGGCTTATTACTTTTTTGTATCGTTTTATGGGTAAAAGAGAAGTTGGTGAATTAAGTATAGTTGATTTAATTGTTTCTATCTTGATAGCAGAGTTTGCAGTTATGTCTATTGATAATATTAATGATAATATCTTTTTGGCAATTATACCAATGGTTTTACTAGCAGTTATTCAAATAATAATTGCTAAATTATCACTTAAGATTGGGAAAGTTCGTAATGTATTTGAGGGAATACCTTCTGTTATTATAGATAGAGGTGTAGTTAACTTTAACGAGATGGTTAAACAAAGATATAATTTGGAAGATTTATTAAGTCAACTTAGAGAAAAAGGGATTAAATCAATAGAGGAAGTAGATTATGCAATATTAGAGACAAGTGGTAAATTATCAGTGTTTAAAAAAGATAGGGGGAAAACAGGGGATTATCCACTTGCTATTATATTAGATGGTTTTATTCAAGATGATCCATTAAGACAAATAAAAAAAACACGTTCTTGGTTAAAAGAGATGTTAGTAGAAGAGGATGTTTTATTAGAAGATGTTTTTTATGGTTTTTATCGTAAAAATCAATTGTATATTATTAAAAGAAGTGATTTATCAAAGAATAATTCGACATAATATTCTTTTTTTTATTTATATAATATGGTTGGAGGCATTATGAAAAAGAGAATCTTTTGGTATAGTTTAATTGTAGTTTTAATAAGTGGGTATTTCTTATTTGATTTTAATATAGATAATGATCCAATAGAGATAGATTATGTAGTTGATAATGAAATTAGGGGGATGTATGTTTCTTATTTAGAGATAGATCATTTATTAAAGAATAAATCTTATGATGAGATGAAAGTTGAAATAGATGATATTATTGCTAATATTAAGAGTGATGGTTTTAACTTGGTTATTTTACAAGTTAGAAGTTTTTCTGATGCGATATATCATTCTGATATTTTTCCTAGTAGTATGATGTTAAGTGGGGTAGAAGGTGTTTCTTTAGAACTTGATGTCTTAGAATATTTTACATCTAAAGTTCATTCTTTAGATATGCTGTTACATGCTTGGATTAATCCTTATAGAGTTAGAAATGGTACTGATGTTAGTTCTATTAGCAAAGATAATCCTGCTTATGGGTGGCTTAATACTGATAAAGTTAGTGTTATTGAAGATAAGGGGATTTATTATAATCCTGCAGTAATTGAAGTAGAAGATTTAATTGTATCTGGAGTTTTAGAAATAATTGAGAATTATGATGTTGATGGGATACATTTCGATGATTATTTTTATCCAGATGATAGTATTGATTTAGTACAATATAATGAATATGTTAGTGAGGGTGGTAGTTTATCTTTAAGTGATTATCGTTTATTTACGATTAATAAGATGGTTAAGAGGGTTCATGATACGATTAAAGAATATGATGACTCTATTGTGTTTTCAATAGCACCTGAGGGGAACATTGATAACAATTATAGTAGTAATTATGCTGATACTAGGAAATGGGCTAGTACGTGTGGTTATGTTGATTATTTAATGCCTCAAATATATTATGGTTTTCTTAATGAGAGTAAACCTTATTTAGAAACAGTAGAGATGTGGAATGAGATGATTACTTGTGATAGTGTAGAGTTATTACCGGCATTAGCATTTTATAAAGCAGGTAATAAAGATGTGTATGCTTTTAGTGGAGAAGATGAATGGGTGATGGAAAATGATATTATTAAAAGACAGGTAATTTCTTCACAGAGTTTGAGTAATTATTCAGGTTTTGTTTTATTTAGATATGAGTTTGTTTATAGTGATGTTTTAGCATATAAAGAAGAATTGGACAATTTATTAACGGTTTTTAGTGAAAAGGAGTAAAATATTTTTAGTTTTGTGTTATACTAAAAAAAAGGTAGTGATATATGATGAAAATGAATAATAAAGGTTTTACTTTAGTAGAATTGATTGCTGTTATTGCAATACTTGCAATTATTATGACGATTACGATTCCTAATGTAGTGGGATTTTTAGATCGTAATACGAGGTCTACTTATATTGAGCAAGCAAAAAAAATGGTTGCTTTAGCAGAAGCAGAGTATCGTAGTAATACTGATTTATCAGGTGACGTCATTGTTGTTACTTTAGGTGATTTGGGTTCTAGTGATATTGTAGAAGGTCCAGAAGGATGGGATTATGATAAAGTTAATTCTTATGTAATATTATACAATGATCCTAGTACTTCTGTAGTGGATTATGATTATTATGTTACTTTAGTAGAAACAGATGGTACTTCTTATAGTGGATTACCTTTAGT
>CAYJHI010000040.1:4739-8448 GCA_964370085.1 uncultured Muribaculaceae bacterium
GGAAGCTCTTTCTTATGGGGCTAATACTTTTATGTTTTATACAGGTGCTCCACAAAATACTAGTCGTTATGATATTGATGATGAACTTACTTTGTCAGCTTTGCAATTAATGAAGGAAAATAGTATTTCACTTGATAAAATTATTGTTCATGCTCCATATATTGTTAATCTTTCTAACAATAATGATTTAGATAAGTATCAATTTTCTATTAACTTTTTAAAACAAGAACTTTCTCGTTGTGAGAAGTTAGGTATTACTAAAATAGTATTACATCCTGGGAGTCATGTTGGTCTTGGTAAAGATGTTGGTATTACTAACACTGTTTTTGCTTTAAATGAAGTTCTTAGTAATACTTCTGTTAAAATTCTTATTGAGACGATGGCAGGCAAGGGTAGTGAGATAGGTTCTACATTTGAAGAAGTAGCACAAATTATAGAGGGTGTTAAATTCAAAGCTAAAATTGGTGTTTGTTTAGATACTTGTCATATACATGATGCTGGATATGACTTAAATGATTTTGATAAAGTACTTGATGAGTTTGATTCTGTTATTGGTCTTTCTTATTTAGAGTGTATTCATGTTAATGATAGTAAGAATGTTATTTCTTCTCATAAAGATCGTCATGAGAATATTGGGTATGGTAATATAGGTTTTTCTAATTTACTTAAAATTATCTATCATGAAAAGTTAGAAAACATTCCTAAAATCTTAGAAACTCCTTATATAGATGGAATTAAGGCTCCTTATAAAGAAGAGATTGCTATGATTAGAGAAAAAGAATTTAATAAAAAAATAAAAGCATAATTTTATGCTTTTACTTTTGTTTTATTGGCTTTTTTTTGTAATAGTTCTTGGTAGTTTTCAACACATATAGTATGAGTTGAATATTCTATTGTTTGTTTAAAACCACTAAATTCTGTTATATAAGTAGGGGGAATACTGTTTGGTATTCTATGTTTTGTTAATGTTAGTTTATATTCTGGGTATTCTTCTTGTTTATCTTCTAACCACATGATGGCATCTTTGTTATCAGTATGTCTTGCTTCTAAGATGGCACCTTTCCCTTTCAAAATAATTAAGTTATTTTCGTGATCAAAAGTAATGTGTTTATCATGACAAAGTTTTTCTAAGTAAACCTCATCTTTATTTTCAGTTTCTTGATCTTTTATAAAGTGATATACTTTATAACTAATTGCTTTGTTGGCTTTAAGGCAGCCTTTTAAACCTTGTAGTTTCTTTTCCATATGTACCTCTTGAGTAAATAATAGCAAAAAAAAGTTGTTTTGTCATTAAAATTTATATTTTTTTTTCATTTCTATATATAAACTTCTAATTTTTAAATATGACTCTTCATTTATTTTTCTTTTTAAACTTAGCCATATTTCTTGATCGTTTTGATATATTCTTTGCCAATTATTTTTTATAAAATAATATATTACTTCTTCTTCATCCTTAGATAGAGTAATATTTACTTTGTTTTTATAATTAGATATATCCTCAATAGTTAGTTTGTTTATATAACTTGATATAATACTTTCATACATAATTGTTCCTCCTTTAAAAAATATGCTTATAACTTTTTGATTATGATTCAAACTAATAATAGGTGATTATATGAAAAAAGATTTTTATCGATATAGATGTTTGATAATAATAGTTAGTTTATTATTTACTGTTGTTTTAGTTAGATTATTTATGATGATGGTAATTAATAATAGTTTTTATAAAGAAGAACTTGCAGTATTAAGTTATGATTTAGTTGAAGGGAGTAGTGCTCCTAGAGGTAGAATATATGACCGTAATTATAATTTATTAGTAGATAATCAAGCGATTAAAACTATTGTTTATAAGAATGAAGATATTAGTGTTTCAGAAGAGATATCTTTAGCATATGAAGTTAGTGATATACTAGAGTTAGATTATGATAAAGTAAGTGAGCGTAATTTAGTAGAGTTTTATTTAGAAACTTTAGAAGATAAGGGCGATTATTTAATTACTGAGGAAGAGTGGGATGAATATAATTTACGAAAGATATCTTTTGAAGATATATATCTATTAAAAATAAATAGAATTAGTGATGATATTATTAATTCTATGTCTATAGAAGATAAAAAAGCTGCTTACTTATTTTATTTGATGAATAATGGGTTATCTTATGAAGATAAAGTAATTAAGGAAGATGATGTTAATGAACTAGAATATGCTTTAATAGCAGAGAATCAAGATAAATATGTTGGTTTTAAAGCTGATGTTAGTTGGGAAAGAGTTTATTTGTATGAAGATGCTTTTAGAAGTATACTTGGTAATGTAAATAGTATTCCATTAGAAGATAAAGATATATATTTAAAAAATGGTTATAGTTTGAATGATGTAGTGGGTACTAGTTATTTAGAATATCAATATGAAGGGTATTTAAAAGGAGAAAAAGCTGTTTATCAACAAATTAGTAGTGATGAGGTAGTTCTTGTTAATGAAGAGGTTAGAGGTAATGATATTGTTTTGTCAATTGATATTAACCTTCAATTAGCAATAGAGAAAATATTAGAAGAAGAGTTATTAATTACAAAAAATGAACCTTATACAGAGTATTTTAATAGGGCTTTTGTGATAGTTAGTGATCCTAATAATGGAGATATATTAGCGATGGCAAGTAAACAGATAATTGAGAGTGATGGTGAGTATTTATTTGTTGATTATATACCAGGTGTTTTAACTTCTCCTATGACTGTTGGGAGTGTTGTTAAGGGTGCTTCTATGTTAGTTGCTTATAATGAAGAAGTAGTAGATTTTGGGGAAGTTAAGTATGATGAATGTGTTAAGTTAGCAGGCGTTAAGGAAAAATGTTCTTGGAGAGATTTAGGTAGTATTGATGATATAGAGGCTTTGGCACTTTCATCTAATGTTTATCAGTTTAAAGCTGCTATGGAGATTGCAGGTTCTAGTTATAGTTATAATATGCCTTTTAAGGTTGAAAATGATGCTTTTAATATATATAGAAATACTTATCATGAGTTTGGGTTAGGTGTTAAAACAGAGATTGATTTACCAGTTGAGAGTATTGGTTATAGTGGTAGTGATAATGAAGGAGGTTTGTTACTTGATTATGTTATGGGGCAATATGAAACTTATACACCTATTCAGTTAAGTCAGTATATAAATACACTTGCTAATGGTGGTAATAGATTACAACCTTTGTTATTAAAAGAAGTTAGAAAAAGTACGAGTAGTGATGAAATAAGTGAGGTTGTTATTTATAGACAAGAATCTAACTTATTGAATACTGTTACAACTACTGAAGAGAATATGGATAGAGTTAAGGAAGGGTTAAGTGCTGTTATGACTAGTAGTTATGGGTTAGGTAGATGGCATGCTGATGCTAAGTATGATTTAGCAGGTAAAACAGGAACGTCACAGAGTTTTATAGATACAGATAATGATGGTAAAATAGATACAGAAACAATCAGTACAGCGTTTATAGGATATGCTCCTAGTGATAATCCAAGTGTTAGTTTTGTAGTGACAACGCCTGATAGTTCTATGCCAAGTACCTTTTCTATTTATAATTCACAAGTAAATAAGAGAATAAGTAAGAAAGTAACTACTAAATATTTTGAACTTTATCCTTAAAAAAGGTAAATTTTGTTTGTCAAATGAGAGTTTTTTTGTTATAATACTGATAGACCAAGGAGGGATAGTATGGCAAAAGTA
>CAYJHI010000041.1:0-5345 GCA_964370085.1 uncultured Muribaculaceae bacterium
TTTATTTTCTTCTTTTACTACTAGACAAAAAGAGTTAGGTAACTCAATAAATCTTTCGTAATAAGTTTCTACAATAAAATCTTTATTTAAGTTATTATCGTACTGTACTTCATCTTGTACTAGCTTAGTCAAAAGATAATGTAGTCCTTCTAAATCTTTTTTAGTTCCTTTTTCAATATACATATTTCACCTATTTATCACTATTAAGTTTAACACTAACTAATTTTGATACTCCACTCTCTTGCATTGTAATACCATATAATGTTTCAGCGTATTCCATGGTCTTCTTTTTGTGAGTTATAATTAAAAACTGTGTTTTATTTTTATAATGATCTAAGTATTTACCAAACTGATCAACATTTGCTTCATCTAGTGCTGCTTCTACTTCATCAAATAGACAAAATGGCACTGTTCTAATGTTAAGTATAGCAAATAACAAACTGATTGCAGTTAGGGTTTTCTCTCCTCCTGATAAAAGGGAAATAGTAGTAAGTTTCTTTCCTGGAGGTGATGCCACTATTTCTATTCCAGTCTCTAAAAGATTATCCGGATTAGTAAGTTTTAAATCGGCATTACCGCCATTAAACAGTTGTTTAAAAACTGTTTTAAACTCTTCTTTAATAAGTTCAAAAGTTTTATGAAACTCTTCTTTCATAACCTGATCCATTTCAGTAATAATATCTAATAATGTGTCTTTGGCTCTCAATAAGTCTTCTTTTTGTGTTGTTAAGAATTCATATCTTGTATTAACTCTTTCAAATTCTTCGATTGCTAGTAAATTTACCATTCCAATTTTCTTTAGTTTTTCTTTAGACGATTGTACTAATTGTCTAGCATCATTTACTTCAATATCTAATCTACTTGTCTCTTTAGCTTTTTCAAAAGTTAGTGAGTAGTCTTCTGATAAAGTGGTTAACATATTATCAAGTTTAACATCGTATTTACTAATAAGTATTTCTATATCTCTTAGTTCTCTTTCTTTTAGTTTAAGAGTACTATTAGTTACTTTATCACTAGCAGTTACTTGTTCTATTTCTTCTCTTAAGAAATCGATTTCTTTTGTAAGATTATCTATTAAGAGAATTAGTTTTTCTTCTTCTAGAACTTTATCATAATAGAGTTTAATTAGTCTTTCTTCTTCTTGATCTGATTCATTAGATAAAACTTTATTTAAACTATTAATATCTTTTTCTTTTTGTTCTAATTGATCTAATAATAATTCTAATTGTTCTTTTTTTGTTACACATTTTAATTCTTCAGCATTTACTGTTTCATAATAAGTTCTAATTTTCTCTTCTATTTCATTTATATCTAATTGAATAGTAGCTTGTTCTTGTTCTAGTGTTTTTAGGTTTTCTTCTAATAGTTGCTTATCCTTTTCTAAGTTTTGATATTCTTGTCTTAGAGAAATGATACTCTTTGTGTAATTAGAGGAACCGCCACTCATAGAACCACCAACGTTGACAACATCTCCTGTTAAAGTTACTATTTTATATCGAGCATTGATTCTTTTTGATATTCTAGTAGCATTATCTAAAGTGTCAACTATTAAGATGTTTCCTAATTGATTTAAAACAATACTTTTATAGATTGGTTTATAAGTTACTAAGTTGGCTGCTACACTGATAAATCCTTCTTCATTATTAATTGTATTTAAAGTTATTTCATCTATCCCTCTTGCTTTAATAACACTTATTGGGAAGAAAGTTGCTCTTCCTGACTTTGTATCTTTTAAATAGTTAATAGCTTCTTTAGCACTTCTTTCGTCATCTGTTATGATGAAGTTTTTACTAGCACTTATGGCCATATCAATAGCTTTACTGTATTGTTCTTTAGTATCAAGTAGATTACCTAGAGCATTGTGAATACCATTTAATTCTCTTGATGAGACAATTGTTTTAACGCTGTTAGGTAGTGTTCCACCTTCTTCTACTTCTCTTGATAAGATAGTTAACTTATGATTAATAGTAACTAGATCTTTAGTCTTTTGATTGTAGTTTTGAATAAACATATCATTTTTAGTACGTAAATTAGTTCTTTTATCGACTAATGTTTTTAATAGACCTTTACTTTCTAGTAATTTATTTTCCATAAAAGATAGTTCTGAATTTAAAAGTGATACATCTTTATTAAGTTTAGCTATTTCTTCTTTAGTAAATAAAACGTTATCAGTTAAAGCTGTCTTGTTAGAGTCGTATTTTCTTCTTTCTTCTAAGACTAGTTTGTCACTGTTGATTCTTTCTTTTTCTCTTGTTACATCTAGCAAACTATTATTAGCATGACTCAGTTCTCTTTCTTTTTTATCCAATATATTTCTTTTTTCTAATATTTCGGCATCCATACCAGTGACACTGCTAGAGATATTTAGAATTTCCTCTTCTAGTTGTTGTTTCTTTTCTTTACCTCGCTTGTACTCATCATTTATTGTTACAATATCATGGGCTAAGAGAGCAACTTCATATCTGTCTAAGGTATCTTTTACTTGAAGGTATTCTTTGGCTTTTATACTTTGTTCTTTTAGGGGTTCTACTTGTAGGGATAATTCATCTATTATATCTGTTAATCTTTCTAAGTTATTATGAGTTCTTTCTAACTTTCTAATAGCTTCTTCTCTTCTTTTTTTATACTTTATTACTCCTGCTGCTTCTTCAAAGATTATTCTTCTGTCATTAGAAGAATTAGATAGTATTCTTTGTACTTCTCCTTGAGAGATTATATTAAATGATTCTTTACCAATACCACTATCTAAGAATAGTTCTGTTATATCTTTAAGACGACATTTAGTTCCATTCATATAGTATTCGTTTTCACCACTTCGATAAACTTTTCTTCTGATTGATACTTCTTCATAAGGTACTGTTAAATAGTGATCAGAGTTATCAAAAGTCAGAGTTACACTAGCAACATTTAGGGCATTACGACTTTTAGAACCAGAGAAGATTACATCACTCATTGCACCATCACCACGCAGTGATTTAACTGATTGTTCTCCTAAAACCCAACGAACAGCATCAACAATATTACTTTTACCAGATCCATTAGGTCCTACTATACAGGTTACATTTCCATCCAATGATATTTCTATTTTTTCTGCAAATGATTTAAAACCTGATGCTGTTATTTCTTTTAAGTACATATTGTTTCCTACTTTCTACTATTTAATCCTCTCTAATTTTAGCATTACAACAAAAAAAAAGCAATTGAATTGCTTATTTTCTAGGACTTTTGAAGTGTTTTATTTAGTTTTCATTAATCTTTTAGCATCTTCTTTGAAATGAATTAATCTATTTATGACACTATTATGAATATTTAAACTTAAACCTCTACTAGTTTCAACGAATTGATAACTTTCTTCTTTAGGAAAATATTCTTTTATAGGTTTAATACAAAGATAATCTTCAGTACTGATAATATTATAACTACTAGGATTAAAATAGAAACTTCCTTTTTTTATTAGAGAAGTTATTTTCATTTGATTGTTTGCTTTTTTAGCAGCTAGAAATAGATTGTTACTTTCTACTCTATTACATTTATCTACTAATGTTTCTTTGTTATTTTTTTTCATAGTATCTCCTGGGAAATATAATAGAGTAAATACTATTTTTTGTCAACTCTATTTATCGGCATTATGACTTTCATTCAATAAAGTATTAACCGTCTCTAATTGATATCCCCTTTGATTTATATAATTTATGACCGTTAGCAATTGTTCTTCTATTTCAGTGGTTACTGGTAAGCCAATAATACTACCACTAGTAAGTTTTTCTTTTACTGTTAAAAGTGGATTAGTCGTTATTTGAATGGTAGGTATAATTGTATGCATATCTTTAGATGAACATAATTCTAATATTTCTTTATTATCATATTCGGCATAGCAATATTTCCCTTTTAAGTTAATAATATTTTCTAATATATCTAATCCTTCTTGAAATTTACTTTCTATATATCTTCCATCATAGTTTAACACTTGTATTTCATGACCATCTTTAGCTAAATTTAATACTTCTTCTTGATTGTTTTTTATGTAGATGCCATCTATAAAAAATGTAACTTTAATATTTAATTCATTTAATACTTTTTTTATATTAGTAATATTCTCGTTATTGTTAACTTTAAATACTAAAGATACCATGTTTTTTGAAGTGTTTCCTTGTTCAATATAGTAGTCATAATATTCATTCATTGTCACTTCTGGTTCTTTTTCTTCAAAAACAATTAAAGCTTCGTTAAAAGAACCGTATTGCTTCATTTTTTCAAAGGTTGTTTCTTCATTAATAATTTGTCCATTAATACCTGGTATCAAGTTGTTATCAATTATTTCAGCATTTATCGGATCTGTTTCATACTCTGTTTTCTTTCTTTCTATCTCAGACATAATAGGATCATTTTGTCTTAAAAAATCAACTGCTTGATCTGTGTAATAAAAGCTAAAGCATACTAAGACAATTGCAAGAGAGGCCTCAATTATTTTTTTCATATATATATCACCATTAAAATATATGATATTTTTTCAAAAATAAGACTTATCATATTGTATTTTAATTAATCGTATGTTTTAATAAATATATAAGTTGAGGTAAGAGATATGGTGTTTACTATTAAAGATCAATTAATTGATCACTTAGATAATCTTCATAATACTTTTGAGAGAAATTTATCTAAAGATCCTAAATATATTAATTCTATGATTTATGACTATATTGTTAAATCACAAGATAATTATAAGCAATACAATTATTTATTATTAGATAATCCAAAAGGAAACTTTTTTGACTATGAAGTTGTTACTGTCGGAAAGGTCGTTCAAACTAAACAAAAGAGGATGAATCGTTTTACTAGTGATTTAGTTAAGAAATTGGAGATTGCTATTATATTAGAAGATTTTGTTAGTGATAATATTGATTTAGATCATTATGTTGGTGTTTTTTACTCTAATAAGGTATTTGGTATTAATATGATAAATAATTATTTTAGTAATAAAAAAGATAAAGATACTTTGCCTTTACCTAAGTTATTTATTAAACAATTTATAAAGGACTAAGTCCTTTTTATTTTATGTAAACTTTATCATCATGATCTGTATCATCTGGTATGTAACTATATATTTCTTCATAAGCAGATCCGATTCCTTTTGATACAACTATTATGTTTTCTCCTACTAACATTTTTGTTTCAAAAGATAGTTTTTTTGTTATACCTGAAATAGTTAATGCTTTGTTTAGTGGTTCATTTGGTTCTAAGTCTACTTTTAAAAGACATTTGCCATGTAAATGAACTTGATCTTTAATCGAAATAGAAAGATTTTTAGAAAATATTTGTATTTGTTCTTCTGTTGGATCTGGTTC
>CAYJHI010000041.1:5445-8330 GCA_964370085.1 uncultured Muribaculaceae bacterium
ATCTTTAATCCACCACTCTATAGCTTTATCTATTATTTCTTTATGCATTGTTATCACCTACTTCTTATATGTTTTCTGTGAAGAATAAATTGTTTGATATGCTGAGGCAAAACCTTTTGATACTTTAACTTCTTGATTACTTATTTCCATTTCTGTTTTCCAAGATAGTTTTCTGTTTGGAGAAATTTCTTTTAAAATAGTTCCTAAAGTGGCATCAGGTTCATAGTTTACTGATAAAACAACTTTTTCTTCTGCCTCTAATAATTCTCTTAATTTACTTCGTAGAGCTACTCTAAAACTTAAAATTTGTTTCTTTGATAATTCGAATTCCGCGTTTTGTTTTTGGATTTTATTATTTAATAAAGGGGCGATGATATTACTGTCTATGAAAGATGGATTTTCCAAATCGTTTGACCACCACTCTACTGCAACAGTTATTGCCATTTCTCTTATTTTTATATTTTGCATAATCTCTCCATTAATGAAGCATATTATACTATATTTGCAATTAAAAGTCAAAAAAAGAGAATTTTATTTCTCTTCTTTCTTTGTTTCTTTTGGTTTTGGTAGAGCATCTTTTCTTGAGAAGTTTAATCTTCCTTTATTATCTTTACCTATTGCTTTAACTAGAATTTCATCTCCTAGTTTAACAACATCTGTTGTTTTTTCTGTTTTCTTATGATCTAATTTAGATATATGTACTAACCCTTCACATCCTGGCCACACTTGTACAAAACATCCAAAGTCTTCTACTTTAACTACTTTTGCTGGATAGATTTGACCTTCTTCTACTTCTTTTGTTATATCTTCAATCATTTTTCTTGTCTTATCAATTATTTTTTGATCACTATGGTAGATTATTACTCTTCCATCATCTTCTAAGTCAACTTTAACAGCATTTAAATCTGTTACAGCATTTACATTAGAAGCGTCACAAATAATTTTAGTAATCATTTCTCCACCACGACCAATTACATCTTTAATCTTAGCTGGATTGATGGTAAACATTACAGTTTTAGGAGCATATTTAGATACTTCTTTTCTTGGTTCTTCTAAAGTATTAGTAATTGTTTCTAAGATTTCTAATCTAGCGACTTTAGCTTGTTCTAATGCTTCTTTTAGAATCTTTTTAGTTACTCCTGATATTTTAATATCCATTTGTAGAGCACAAATACCTTTAGTTGTACCTGCTACTTTAAAGTCCATATCTCCTAGATGGTCTTCCATTCCTTGGATATCTGTAAGAATAGTATAATCTTTACCTGATGTTATTAATCCCATTGCTATACCTGCTACTGGGGCTTTAATTGGAACTCCTGCGGCCATTAGTGATAAACATCCTGCACAAATACTTGCTTGTGATGAGCTTCCATTACTTTCTAAAATTTCTGATACTACACGAATTGTATATGGAAATTCTTCCTCTGTTGGAATTACTTGTAATAGGGCTTTTTCTCCTAGGGCTCCGTGACCTATTTCACGTCTACCAGGGGCACCATAACGACCTGTTGATCCTACTGAGAACTGAGGAAAGTTATAATGAAGCATAAATCTTTTTTCATCTTCTAGGCTTAATCCATCTAATATTTGATGTTCTCCTAGGGCTCCTAGAGTTGTAACACTTAATGATTGTGTTTGTCCTCTTGTGAATAACGCTGAACCATGAGTTCTTGGTAAAATGTCAACGTCTGCAGATAAAGGTCTTATTTCTGTCATTTTACGTCCATCTGCACGTTTTTTCTCTTTAACAGTAATAAGTCTAAATAAATCATATTCTAAGTTTGCTAAAATCATTTTAATTTTAGTTGTTAGCTCATTCATTTCTTTATCCGTTAAATCTTTGTTTTCTAATTTGTATTTTTCTAAAGCTTCTTCTTTAACTGCTTCGATTGCTTCTTCTTTTTTTAGTTTATCAGCTTTTAAGTGAAGAGCAGTATCTAACTTATCTTTATATAATGTAGTTACTTCTCCAATTAATTCTTCACTTATTTCTAATGTATCATAAGTCATTTTTTCTTGACCTACTTTTGCAATTATCTCTTCTTGAAATTCTACTAGTTCTTTAATAGCATCATGTGCAACCATTAAAGCTTCTAACATATCTTTTTCAGATACTTCTTTACTACTAGCTTCAACCATATTAATAGCATCTTTAGTACCTGCTACTGTTAGATCAATATCACTAAGTTCTGTTTGTTCTGCAGTTGGATTGATAATAAATTCTTTGCCAACTCTTCCTACTTTAACTCCAGCGATTGGGCCATTAAAAGGAATTTTAGATATACTTGTTGCAATAGACGATCCTAATAAAGCCATCATTTCAGGTGAGTTATCTTGTTCTACTGATAAAACAGTATTGATAACTTGCACTTCATTACGGAAGTCTTCAGGGAACAACGGTCTCATTGGACGGTCAATCATTCTTGCTGCTAGTGTAGCATTTTCAGTTGGTCTACCTTCCCTTTTAATAAATCCACCAGGTATTTTTCCTACTGAGTATAATCTTTCTTGATAATTGACTGTTAATGGAAAGAAATCCGATAAAATATTAGCTGTTTTTCCAGCTGTAACAGCAGTTAATACGACAGTGTCCTCATATCTTACTAAAACTGCAGCATCTGCTTGCTTAGCCATTTCTCCATACTCTACTACGATCTTGCGACCATGAAATTCTTTTTTAAATACTTTTTTCATTCATTACCTCTTCTTCAAATAAAAAGACACAGTTAAAATGTGTCTACTTTCTTAATCCTAATGCTTTAACTACTTCACGGTAACGAGTTACATCATTTTTAGCTAGATAGTTTAAAAGACTACGACGTTTACCAACTTTCATTAAAAGTCCACGTCTTGAATGATAATCATGAATGTGTTCTTTTAAGTGA
>CAYJHI010000042.1:0-7795 GCA_964370085.1 uncultured Muribaculaceae bacterium
GTTCTTACTCCTTGTGTTGCTTCTACTTTTACTTTCATGTATAACTCTTTGCCCATTACTTCATTACCTGCATTATAATCGATCCACATTCTAAGAGAATATTCAAACTTTTCTCCTTCAGTTATTTCTCCTGTTTCTAATTGTAGATCTGTTAATTCTGATAATAGTACTGGTGTTTCATCATTAAACTGTACTTTAACACTACTATAATCTAATAAGTTACCTTCTGCACCATTACTTGTTATTGCTTCTGTATCTGGTGTTAGACTAAGTGTATAATAAGAAGACATTGTTCCTGTGTTTTCTAAAGTGAAAGTATATGGATTAAAAGTTTTACCATCTTCATCTTTAGTAGGTATAGCATTTTGTAAGTTAATACCACTACTTAAATCTTCATCTAACACTAACATTAATTGTCCTGTTGTTAAAACAGATGGATTACTACCTGCTTGTGCATAGTTATATGCTGCCATTGTAATACCTACTAGTAACAATAAAGAACTTATGATTACTAATACAACTAAAATACCCCTTACTTGACTACCCTTTTCATTTATCATCTTACATGTCCTTTTCTTCGATTACTATTTGTCCATAATAAACATTTTCTTGTTCAACATTACTTCCTTGTTCTACCCAAATACGAAAACTTAAATCTACTTCCTCATTCGGTAATAAAACTTCATCTAATAAAATACCATTTTCTAAGTCATTTAATAAAACAGTTATAACTTCTCTATTATTAACAAAAACATTTACTTTAACTTCTTTTTCATTAAGTAATAAATCAGAACATTTACATTCAAGGAGAGCTTCTGCATCCAATAAAATCTTGGCAGTGTATTTAATCTCTTCCTCAGTATTGTTCTTAAGACTCATCTTTATGGGATTACTGCTCTTACCTATACCGTCACTAACGGGAGTAGCATTTTCCAATTTTAAAAGGTCTCTCTCTTTGTCTTGATAAGTAATAGTTAAACTTTCAGTTTCTATTACTTCATTATAAGTATTATTGAATTCATTATATACTATATATGTACCCATGAATGCTATTGCTAAGATAAAGATAATCATAGATGCACTTTTTACTAAATATTTTTTACTGTTTAAGGCCATTGTCTTTCACCTTTCCTATCTATATTAATAATACCTTATTTTTTATTGTGTAGTCAATGTTTATTTGTTATACTTTTTAATGAAAGGATGGATAATTTATGAGTAAAAAGATTGTTATTGTTGGATGTGGAAATGTTGGTATGAGTTATGCTTATGCTTTATTAAATCAAAGAACAATGGTTAATGAGCTTGTTTTAATTGATAAAGATAATAATAGAGCTTTAGGAGAAGCGAAGGATTTAAATCATGGTATTCCTTTTGGTCCTAGTATGATGTCTATTAAAGCTGGTGATTATAGTGATTGTAGTGATGCAGATATTGTTATGATAAGTGCGGGTGCTAATCAAGAGATTGGTGAGACGAGAATGGATTTAATCGATAAGAATGCAAAGATTTTTTATAATATTGTCTCTAGTATTAAAGATAGTGGTTTTAATGGTATTTATTTAGTTGCTACTAATCCTGTTGATGTTATGACTTATATTACTTGGAAGTATTCTGAAAATGATACTAAAAAAGTAATTGGTACTGGTACAATATTAGATACTGCTAGACTTCGTTATACTTTAGGTAATCGTCTTAAAATCAGTCCTAAGAACATTCATGCCTATGTGTTAGGTGAACATGGTGATAGTGAGTTTATTCCCTGGAGTATGGCTAAAATTGGTTTAGAAGATATAAATCAGTATTTAGATAACGATGAGAAGAAAGATATTTCTAACGATGTTAAGAATATGGCTTATGAGATTATAAAAACTAAGGGTAATACTTCTTATGGTATTGGTATGAGTATGGTTAAAATAACTAATGCTATTTTAGCTAATGAATTGTCTTTATTAACTGTTTCTAGTTATGATAAAAATAATAATATGTTTTATGGATATCCTTCTATTATAGGTAGAAATGGTATTGAAGAGAGATTGCCTATCTCTTTAACTAATGATGAAGTGATGTCTTTAGAATTATCAATCGAAACAATTAAAAATGCTATTAATAATTTAAAATAAGAACTTTGTATAAATTTAAGTTCTTTTTTTATACTATAAATGGTGATATTAATGATTAGTTCTCATAGAATAGAAAATAATACTTTATATTTAATACTTGATTATAATTATGAATTTTCAAAGTTAGGAGAACTTATGAATAATAATTTTTTTAAAGAGATGAAGAAGTATATTAAGAAACATAAGATTAGTCTTATTGGAGGTAGTGTGGCTTTAGTAGTGGCTGGTATTAGCATAACTTTGTTTCCTTTTGAGAAACTTATTGATGATAATACTTATATTTCTAATAAGACGATTGTTCATGAGATAATCGATTCTTTAGAGAAAAATGATGTTTCTAATGATATAGTTGTTGATGATAATGATGTTAAAGAAGATATTACTACTCCTACTGATAATAATGTTGTTATACCTGAGGTAACTATCCCTACTGTTAATGAAGTTGTTAAAGATGAGGTAACTTCAGAAGAAATTGTTACTGACGATAAAACTTATATTACTTTAAAGCGCAGTAATGGTGTTATTGAAACACTAGAACTTGAAACTTACTTAATTGGAGTTGTTGGTAGTGAAATGCCTGCTTCTTTTAACAGTGAAGCTTTAAAGGCACAAGCAATAGTTGCAAGAACTTATGCTTTGAGAAAAGATGAAGCTGGTTTAGTCTTAACTGATACTGTATCTGATCAGGTGTATAAAGATATTAATCAACTTAAGGCTATGTGGGGAAACGAGTTTGATAAATATTATCAAAAGGTTTTGAATGCTGTTAATAGTACTAGTGGATTAGTTATTACTTATAATAATCAATTAATCGATGCAGTTTATCACTCTACTAGTAATGGTTATACAGTAGATGCTGTTGATGTTTGGGGTAACAGTGTTCCTTACTTACAAAGTGTTTCTTCTTCTTTTGATACTAGTGCTTCTTCTTATTATAGAGAAGTTACATACGATTATGATTCGTTTAATCAAAAACTTAATACTAGTTTGAGTAAAGATAGTTCTATTATAATAATTAGAGATATAAATAATAGAGTTACTAATATTACTATTGATAACATCTCTTTTGATGGTGTTGATTTTCGTAATATGTTAGGTGTTCGCTCAACTGATTTTGACTTGATTTTAACTGATAATTTTGTTCAAATTAACACTCGTGGCTATGGACACGGTGTTGGGATGAGTCAGTATGGAGCGAATGGTATGGCCAATAACGGATACTCTTATAGTGATATTATTAATCATTACTATCAAGGTGTAATAATAAAACAACAGTAACTCCTGTTGTCTTTTTTATTTATCTGTCGCAAGTTAGTCCTAATGTTTCATATAACTCTTGCATAATATCAATGGAAACTTTACCATTCTCCATCAAAGCTTCTATAGATGGTTCGATAGATATAACTTTATCAATATCTATTTCTTCATAGTTAATATCTACTGTACTTGTAATTACTCCATCAACCACTGTTATTTCGTAAAAATAATGTTCAACATTATCAAATGGTGTGTAATTGGCTTCCAAATACTCTACAGTATCATCTATCTCTGTTTGACTGGAAACTTCCATTATTTCTGTTGATTTAATTCTTGTAACTTCTAAACCTTTATATTCAACTTCATAATCTAAATCATAGATTACTCCTTCGGCTTCTGCGTTGTTATAACATTTCATTACTTGTAGTTCGTTTGTTTCTGGTGTAGTTTGACACCCTGTTAAGATTAAGATTAGACCCGTTAAACATAATATTTTTTTCATTTTATCTCCTTTTAATTTAATATTTTTGTTTTTCCTCTTGATAATGACTGTTGTAGTTGTTGTTCTATTATCTTAGAATTAAGATAATTTTCAAGTTCATGTAGTTCTGATAATAAGGCAGTAGCACTAGCACTATATCCTAAAACATTGATTATTTCTTGTTGTAATAAATTAATATCAGTTAAAGCACTTTGATAAATATTGATTGTACTACTTAGCATCATATGTTTAGATTGAATGTTATACTTGTTGAAGTTAGGATTTTTTTTATTTGTAATACTACGCATTGATTTTAGGGAATTAGATAACATAATTGATGTTATGTAATTTGTTAATGTTGTCGGTCTTAACATACTATTGCTAAGTCTTCTTATTCTGTTTATTTTAACCATAAAATAATTTAAGTATGCTGCTGTATGTTCATTTTTATCGGAAACACTTTGTTGTTCATTATGATACTGTTTTAAAATTTTCTTATTTTCTTTTATATCTTTGTCAATATTTTTCTTTTGATGTTCATAAAAATTTTGCTTGTAGTTTTTAATAGTATCATCTAAGTAATTATCATCTAGAATAGGTGCCGATGTAATCTTAACCTTCTCTTTTGTTATTTCTTTGGTTTCAATTTTTTCATGAGTAATAATTTCATTTAGAAAGAGAATAGATGCTGATAGATCTTCTATTTCTTGATTATCTTCGTTTTCAATAAATTTAGGTTGTCTTTTATGAACTTTTGTTATTTTCTTACGGTCTTTTATTTTCACTTCTTGAAGTAATATATCTTTTTTTTCTACTATAGATGGTGACTTTACCGATATTTCTTCTTTTGTGTCTTTAGAACTTTCTTTATTTTCTTTTTTCTCAGTTTTATAAACTTCTGATTTTTCTTTATCTACTAATGCTTTTTCTCTATTTATTAGTTCTTCTTCTTTATTTTCTAACTCTTGTTCTTTTAGATGTAATTCTTTCTCTTTGTTGTTGTCTTTTGTTACTTTATTTTTTGATTTTACAATAGTCTTTTTATGATTAAAAGAAAAGGCACTTAGGATAATTGTTACTGGTACCAATAAAATTAGAAATATGTTTTTTTTCTTTTTTGGGGCTTTTTTTTGTTTATTTTTCTTAGCGTTTAAATGCCACTGTTTAAACATATTTTTAAATCCACCTAATACTCCACGCATTTTAATCACCTGTAGTTAATACTAACATAATTTATGTATTAATACAATCTTGTTTTTCAGTAATTTTATGTTAAAATAATGGCAAAGGAGCAATTATGAGAGGTTATAATAGTTATGAAGTTAGAGTTAATAATCCCGGTAAAGAACTGTTAGAATTTGAGTATTTAAACAATAATCCTACTTTTAAAAGTTCTATATGGGAATCTTACTCAGTGAATAAAAATATTAGTAAATCAATTAATAGGAAAATTAGAAGTGACGAATTATTTAAACAGCGATTTGAATTTTGTTTTAAAGACTTCATTGCAAAAGAAAAGACTTATAGTAAAAAACTATAGGTCTTTATTGTTCTTGTTGTTGATCTGCAGTACGCATTTCGATAAAGAAAGGTCCGAACTCATGCCCTTGATGGCTAGGACTACTATATTGATAAACTTTATATCCTAATCCTATACATTCTTCTACGTCTGTTCCGTCACCATATGGATGTGTATTCTTTTCAATACAAAACATTGGATCTTCATCATTTTTTATTAAGATAAAGTCAATTATCCATACAGCCGCAATTCCTAAGATAGCAAGTGTGAATAAAATATTAAATATTTTCTTTATTATTGCAAATGCTTTATTTGGTTTTTTTTCATCTAATATTGGTGCCATACCTTCTTGATTGTACATATGTATACCTCCTAATTACTTAAAGTCTAACATAGATGTCAACAGTTTTCAATATATTATCTTTTATAATTTGACATAAATTGACTAATTTAGTGCTGTTTTTAATTCTTCTAAACTATTAATAACTATATATAGTTCTTTATCTTTAGGATAAGAGAAACTTTTTATTGATAATTCTTCTAATAATTTTATTAAAGTATCGTAATGATTATTAATGTTACAAATGATGATAGGTTTAGTGTTTTCATGACATCTTTTACTTTCAATAAACATAAATAATTCATTTATACTTCCAATTCCTCCAGGTAAAAAGATAAATACATCACTGTTTTCAATTATGCTTTGAATTCTTTGACTTACTGTTTCTTTTTCTATTACTGTATTACATTCTATATCATTAAGATCTTCTTTATAGTGACTTAAATTAATTGCAGTTACTTCTTTGTTGTTTGCTTTGGCAATTTCATATGATAAACCCATTAATCCTTTTTTACAAGAACCAAAAACTAAATCATTATTATTCTCTTTAAATAAATAGTCTAAGTACTTTTTACTTTCATCGTGATATTTCTTATCAATATTTAAACTAGCACTACATCCTATAAATATGTTCATATTACTCACCTTCTCATAATTATTATAGCACATTCCTATTTTTTAGTAATTACATAAATTATAGATGGGAGGTATAAATGAATAAATATAAAGTTTGTGTATATGCAATATGTAAAAATGAAGAAAAGTTCGTGGATAGATTTGCTGAAGCTTGTAAAGATGCTGATGGTATTTTTGTCTTAGACACTGGTTCTAATGACGATACTGTTAAAAGATTGAGGGAAAAAGGAATTACTGTTGAAACAAAAATTATCGATCCTTGGCGTTTCGATGTAGCAAGAAATGAATCTATTAAAATGATTCCTGAGAACTATGATATTTGTCTTTGTATTGATTTAGATGAAGTGTTGCAAAGTGGCTGGAGAGAAGAATTAGAAAGAATTTGGGATAAGGATACTACTCGCCTTCGCTATGTTTACAACTGGCGACTTGATAAAAATAATAATCCTATTGTATCGTATTTTGGAGAAAAAATTCATAGTAGGAAAAATTACAAATGGATTCATCCAGTGCATGAAATATTGCAATGTGATGGAAAAGAAAATTTAAAAGTTACGGATAATCTTATAATTAATCATTATCCAGATGAAAGTAAATCTCGTTCTAGTTATTTACCTTTATTAGAAATAGCAGTTAAAGAGGATCCTACTAATGACAGAAATTTACACTATCTAGGTAGAGAATATATGTATTATCAAATGTGGAACGAATCAATAGATACTCTTATAAAGCATTTAAATTTAGAAACTGCTAGATGGATAGATGAAAGATCCGCTTCAATGCGTTTTATTGCTAGATGTTATAAAGCTATGGGAAGATATGATGAAGTTAGATTATGGTTAGATAAAGCGATTAAAGAAGCAACTCATTTAAGAGATCCTTTAGTAGAAAGAGCAATGTTTGAGTACCAAAGAGAAAACTGGAATGAAGTTATAAAATATTGTACTGAAGCTTTAAAAATCAAAACACATCAAAGAACTTATATTAACGAAGTGTTTAGTTGGAACGAAACGATTTATGATTTATTATCAATTGCGTATTATAACATTGGTGACTATAAAAATTCATCTATTAATATTGATATAGCCCTAGAATTTGCACCAAAAGATCAAAGACTACTTAATAATAAATTACTAATAAATAATAAACTTTAAGCAAATGTCTTAGACTATTATTTGATTAGTACATATTATAAAAAGAAAGGAGAATTAAATGAATAATTATAATGAATGTCCTAAACCAGATCCTACTATCAAATATTTTATTTGTGGTGGAAATGGTAATGGCGCTACTGGACCTACTGGTCCAACAGGTCCTGCTGGGCCTGCAACGGTAGATGTTGGAGAAACAACAACTTTAGAGCCAGGTAATCCTGCTAACGTTATAAATTCAGGGACACAGCAAAATGCAGTGTTTGAATTTGCTATTCCTGCTGGAGC
>CAYJHI010000043.1:0-7756 GCA_964370085.1 uncultured Muribaculaceae bacterium
TAGTTATCCTTTCTTTCAAATTGTTTATTTATTCTTAAATCATTCAAATAGAATGTTCTTACATCTGGTACTCCATATTTAAGCATTGCAAGTCTCTCAACTCCAAATCCAAATGCAAAACCTTGATATTTCTCTGGATCAAATCCACTCATTTTAAGTACATTAGGATGTACAACTCCTGCTCCTCCTACTGTTATCCAACCAGTATTCTTACAAACAGGACATCCTTTCATACCACAGTTGAAACAAGATATATCATATTCAACTGAAGGCTCTGTAAACGGATAAAAACTAGGTCTGAATCTCGTTTGTCTTTCATCTCCAAATAAATGTTTCGCAACTAAATCCATCGTTCCTTTAAGATCTGCTAGTGATATTTCTTTATCAACTAATAATCCTTCCATCTGTGTAAATTGATGTGAATGCGTCGCATCATCATCATCTCTTCTATAAGTCTTACCAGGACAAATAATTCTAATATGATCTTTACCTTGTGATTTTAGCATTGTCCTAACTTGTACTGGTGAAGTTTGACTTCTAAGTAATATTTCATCATCTTGAATATAAAATGTATCCTGAGCATCTCTAGCCGGATGACCCTTAGGTAAATTTAACATTTCAAAGTTATAAAGATCTCTTTCAACTTCAGGACCTTCCTCCACATCATATCCCATTGACATGAACACTTCTTCCATTTCTTCAATAAGTTTTTCCAAAATATGAGGTGTCCCTACCATACCCTTAATTCCCGGTAAAGTAACATCAATCTTTTCACTTTCTAATTTATTATTCAATTCTTCTTCTAAAAATTGATTGTTAACTATATCAAATTTCTCATTAAAATAGTTTTTCACTTCATTAAGTAACATACCAAATTCTTTCTTCTCTTCATTTGGAACATTCTTAATATTCTGACTAAATTCTGTTATCAGACCATTCTTCGATGTATATTTAACCTTTAATTCGTTAAGCCCTTTCAAATCCTTAACATTTTCTATATCTTTATTAATTAATTCTTTTAATTCAAACACTTTTTCTTTCATAATATCTCCTTTCAAAACAAAAAGACCCTATCCATAAAGGACGAGTCTTCTCGCGGTACCACCTTTTTTCATAGTATTAATACTATGCACTTAAAGTTATAACGTTACTACCGGCATATAAGCACTCCTAGACTGAATTCATATTTAACCACTTAGTCTTATTCCACCATCAAGACCTCTCTATTAAAGTTTTATAAATATTACTATGTTCTAATCATTGTTTTAAACTGTCATTAATTCATCAGTTTTTTCATCTAATTTCTTATCTACTAATTTGTTATATTCATTAACAATATTTTGAAGTTCCGTTTCTAATCGCTTAACCTCATCATCACTAACTTCTAACTTTTCAATATCTTTCTTACTATCTTGTCTAACATTTCTAATTGCAACTTTACACTCTTCTGATAGAGCTTTAACTTGTTTAATAAGCTCTCTTCTTCTTTCTTCTGTTAAAACAGGAATCGTAATAATAATCGATTCTCCATTATTACTAGGTGTATATCCTAAATTACTAGCAAGTATTGACCTCTCAATATCTCCTAATACACTCTTATCAAATGGTTTAATAAATAACTGTCTTGCTTCTGGCACTGAGATAGTTGCCATTTGTTTTAATGGCGTATCAGTTCCATAATAAGAAACATAAACACCATCTAAACTAGAAGGATTAGCTCTTCCTGCTCTAACAGTATTAAAACGATGTTCTAAGTTATCTAAACACTTAATCATTTTACTCTTTGTATCTTTAATAATATTTTCGTTCATTGTATCTCCTTTTTATATTTATATTTTACTAGAAAATAACATTAATTTCAAGTAATAGTTATCTATTTTAAACTTTTAAAAAGCAAACTTATTTTGATGTATCAAAATAACTTTTAAAACAACAAAGCTTTTTGATACACTTTACTTAATATAATGCTTCAAAAATTTAACTTTTTCATTATAATCGTCAAATACAATATTGCTAAATTCAACCGCATCATCACAGAAAAGTTGTCTAAAATAATTTATGTTATCTCGATTACGAATCAACTTACTAGGATTATTGTTAATGTATCTCATTTTTTCAATATCTATTTGCCCTGTATTAATTTTTTTAAATATTCGTCCAAACATATCAATACTAGATAATATCTTTTCATCATCAATTGTACTATCGAAACATCTAACTTCAACAGTAGGTATTTTCTCTTGTAAAGTAGTTTTATTCTTTTCGTAATACTCAACATCATATATTACATTTGATAAATTTAAACCACTCTGTTTAAAAAATAAATCTCTATCTTTTAGCGAAGGACTATTTTTAACATCAAAGACACTCAAATTACCCTCTTTTACAAAATCAATAAATTTTAAATAATTTTCTTTGTATATACTTAAAGGTCTAGCATAATCCCATACTCCATCTCTTCCTAGTATTTTCTTGTCAAAACCAAATCGATATATAATATGTTCATAAGCTAACCACAATTCAATAAGATCAACCCATCTACTATCTTGTTTAAAATACTCTACATCAAAATGAAAGTGTGTACTACATTTATCAGAAACGTTAACATTCTCTTCTTTTAACATTCTACAAATAGAACTAATTTCCTCAAAATGATCATTTGAATATCTCAGTACAGGTGAATTAATTTCTCCACCAAACAAAATATTATCTTTCGTAAATTGACTAGTTTTCTCTTCTTTAACGAGCCAATTACTATCAATCAAAGCATTTAACTTTTCAACATTTCTATGTACGGTAACAAAAGGAGTATCGTAAAATTCAACCTCCAAACCAATTTTAAAGTGTTGCACATCATCATCTTCTTTCTATTTCTTTAAATATTGTTTCATATACATCTTTTCTTCTAACGGATTATTAGCAACAAAAGAAAACATCACTTCTGCTTCCCCTTGATTACTTATTTTATAGGAATTCCAATCTTGATAATCAAATCCATTATTAACTTTTATAGTTCGTAAGTAACGTAATTTTTCTGTATCAATTTCTTTGTTTTTACTTTTCTCTAATAGTCTACCATAAAAATTCACTAAAGTTTTAATTTCTAAAGGATCATATGTACCATCAGCACATCTAAACTCAATTGTAGGTTTTGCTTCTTTTCTTTCAATTTCATCTTTACTAGCAACTTCTTTACGGTAAAGACAATTTCCAATATTAAGTCCATGATATTTGGAGATAGACATAAATGGAAGTCTACCTTCTCTTATAGAATAATCAATCATTTCTTCATAAAGTTCAACACCATCTAGTAAATTCACATTATGTTTACGGTAAAAATTAATAAGAGCTAGAAACTTCTTATCTTCAAAATTTAAGGGTCTTGCATATTCTTTGATCGAATCTCTTCCTTTATATTTTTTATTAAATGAAAAGTAGTAAATAAGAGGTTCATATAGCATATAATACTCTAAAAAATCAGTCCACGTATTGTTACCTTTTTCATAATAATCAGCATTAAAATGAACATGAAAAGCACATCTATCACTTACTTCAACATTTTCTTTTTTTAATATTTTTTCTAACAAAAAGAAATCAGTCCAGACGTCAGGAGTATCAGTTAAAATAGAACTAATTATTTCTGCACCATAAGGGACACTAGCATCAGTATCACAATTCCAATTTTTACTATTAGAAAACTTATAGGAATTAAATTTATCCATCATTACCTTAAGATCATCCAAATATAAATCATCTAATTCTATTTCAACCCCAAAATTTAATTTTAAATCTAGCCTTAACGGATTAAAATATTTTTCTTTTAGCATATGGATAACCTTTCCAATCATTATCATCTACTTTAGGACTATTATCATATTCATGAAGATATACATAAGTATTAACATCAACATCCTTTTTATTAACTGATGCCTTAGTAGTAATTCTTTTGTATAAGAAACCTTCTCTTTCTAAATTATCAAGTGTTCCTAACACTAACGGGGTTACACTATAAATTTCTCCATGCACTATTTCATTATTATCTTTTGATTTAACCATTCCTGGAAAAGATGCTACATGATATAAAGAAAAACCTGCTATTGTGCCATTTCCAATAAAAGTTACTTCTGGTTTTTGTAGTAACATATTATTCCAATAACCACTTTTTAAAGATCCATAAACAAATACATTCATAATTATTCCCCCTTTCGATAAATTTTCATAAAATTTGATACATCTTCTTTCTTATTATCATATATCATACATGCAAATTCAAACGCTTTGGATAAATCTAAAGTTTTATATTTAACAAAATCACTTCTCTCTTTAATTTGACAATAATGATGCATATTCAAATAACGAAGATAAGCAATATCGAGTTTCTCTTCTTTAACAACTCTCATCATATTTCCAAACATATTCGCTCTTTGTTCTATAACAAAAGGGTCTAAAGACATATCACAGTTTCTAAACTCAATAGTTGGTTTTTTAGGTTTTATTATATATCTTCTTGCTTTAGAAGCAAGTGCTGGATTAAATTTGATATGCCTTTTGATATCTTTTTTAGTATATCCATCATATATAACACCTGCAAAACTAAGGCCCTTTTCTTTTTTAAACATAGGAAATTCGCTTTTTCTTAAAACACTATCAGCATCCTCTAGCAATATATAATTATCACGAAAACGATCTAATAAGTCTAAATATTTCTCTCTGTTAACACCTAAAGGTCTGGCATAATCCCAAGCTAAACTTCTCCCCATTAAATTATCATCATAACCAAATCTATATATAATCGGTTCATACGCAAGCCATAATTCAATTAAATTATACCATTCTAGATTATTTTTAAAGTAGTTTGCATTAAAGTGAAAATGATTACTTGTTTTATTAGTTATTTTAGTTCTATGCTCTTTTAATATATTAGTTATACTACTAACATCTTCCAAAAATTCTTGACTTTCAAACTTATAAATTGGTGAAACAAACTCTCCTCCTAATATCGCACCTGTGTGATGACACTTAGTTTCCACTGTATCCTCCTCTGTCACAATCCATTTTCTACCTTCAGGTTGCATCTTATTAAAATTTCCATTAACAGAACACATATTAATGAAAGAAAGTTTTTCAAACTCCAACTCTGTTCCTAATTGCAAATTAATTACATTACGTTTAACACCCATAAACCACCTCTTTAAGTAAGCATATTTTACTACAATAGCACTAAAAAAGCAAGTAATTACTACTCGCTTAACTTTAATTTAGTATAATCATCTATCATGTGTTTTACTGAAGCACAACTTAAGAATACAATAACTACATCTTTATAATCTACTAGTTTAGAAATATCACTTTCTAACAATAATTCTCCATTATCCATAAACTCTAAAATCGTCTCAGAAGTAACGTTATCATAATCTTCACTTCTTTCTCTATTACAATCTATCGGAGTAATATAAGCTTTTTCTACTGTACTAAGACTATCTGCAAATTCTTTAGGAAATTCCTTAGTACGAGAATAAGTATTAGGTTTAAATACTGCAATTATTTTCTTATTTGGATATTTTTCTTTAGCAGCTTCTAAAGTCACTTTTATTTCTGTAGGATGATGTGCATAATCATCTACTATAATTATATCTTTTACAATACTTTCTGCAAATCTCCTTTTAGCATTAACAAAAGTACTAAGCTGTTTAACAATATGTTCATTATCAATTCCATAGTTAATTGCCACTATAATACTAGCAGTCGCATTTAAAACCATATGATTACCAAACACAGGTATTACATAAGTACCTACAAACTCATCAACATAATATAAGTCAAAAGAATTACCATTATCTACTTTATGAACATTTTTAACAATATAATCATTATCATCATTAAATCCATAATATAAAACATTACCTTCTAATTCTAAATCTCTTACATTCTCATTATCACCACAAGCCACTATTAATTCTTCACTCTTATTAGCAAACTCTCTAAAACAATTCTTAATATCTTCTATTCCATCATAACATTCAGTATGTTCAAGTTCTATATTAGTAATAACAGAAACTGTCGGATAATATGCTAAGAAATGCTTATTAAATTCATCTGCTTCTAAAACAAATAAAGAATTATTCTTATCCATGTACCCACTACCATCACCTATAAAATAATTACACCCTTTGTCTTTTAACAAATGATTAACCATTGAACAAGTACTAGTTTTCCCATGAGTACCACTTATTCCTATTGTTTTAAATTGTTTTGTAATATCCCCTATAATCTCACAATAAGCTTTAATATTACATCTTAACTCATGAATACGTTTAATCTCTTTATGATCACTTTTAAAAGCTACTGAATGAGTCACAATAAAATCATCTGGTATATCAAAACTCTGATCATTATAAATTTTAATACCACGACTATCTAATCCTTCTTGTGTAAACTTATATTCACTAACGTCATCATACCCAACAACTTCATGTCCTAAATCAAATAACAACTGTGCAAGTGTCGACATACCTGCCCCTTTTATACCTATACAATAATACTTCATAATACACATCCTTTATTAAATTATATTATAAAAATCACATTAAGTGAAGAAAAAAAGTCGCAATCGCAACTATTTAATTTTTTTACCATCTTTATAAGTCATTACAAAAGACTTTTCACTATCACTGTGAGATGGACTAACTTGATCATAAATCGTTAACCCATTATCTTTAATTACTTTTTTAAATTCAGCATATTCTAAATACTCATTTGGCAGATCTAGTATAAAAGAAAAATCACATTCGGCAACATCAGATCTAATGTTAGAGAATCCACCAAAATACTCATAATCAGTTTTACCAGTTCTTCTAATTGTTTTATCACTTCCAGCATCAACTAATAGTTTAACAACTTTATTAGTGTAATGGTTAGGAAACTTATATACTATAGAATCCTTTAAAATTGTCTCTAAGTATGTACTTCCTTCAACTTGGTGATTCACATCAATTCCGTTTTTAATCAAACATCTTATAATATCAAGATCATGCATATGATCATTTACAAAGGCTCCAGGTTCAATTTTTTTTAGCAAATTCATATTAACATCTAAAGACTTCATTGTGAACAAATCTCTATTAACATAGAAAAGAGGATTGTTTCCTTTTTTATCTAATTCGTTAATAGAATTAGGATAATCTTTTATTAACTCATCAACCTGAATAGAATTACTCATTTGACAAGCAACTTTTAACAGATCAACATCATCTTTTGTTTTATCTTTTCCAAAACTAGAATGAATTGCATACAAATAATTTGCAATTTTAAAATCTCTTATGTAATTAGCAAACATCGCCGGATTAATACCACCATCATATTTTTCAGTATAATCATACTTTTTACTAATTAAATCTCTAACACTATGTACATCCCCTAACAATATTTCAATCAATAATGGTGTAAGTTTAGAATAATTAATACTATCATCTAATGCTTCATACCTTTTAATACTTTCTAAGTTAGGTTCTATTTCTTTAGCATTAATTATAATGTCATACATCTCTTCTTTAGACATTTTCTTTGGAAATTTCTTTTGCAGTTTATAAGTTTCATGCATAAATGAATTACTCCAAAAGTAATCATTAGTCTCTATTTTTCTCATATTATCATCTCCTAAAACCATTTTATCAAATAAATCAAAAAAAAAGAAGCATTTTATGCTTCCTTTAATTAGTTACCTCTACGATCGTTATTAGCGTTCTTTTTAGCATCT
>CAYJHI010000044.1:0-7510 GCA_964370085.1 uncultured Muribaculaceae bacterium
AATTCATCAGAACAGAGTAACGAATCTAGCGAATCAAGTAGTGAACAAAATTCTAGTAATGAACAACAGAATAATGAAAACAGTTCATTAGAACAAAATAATCAGCCTAATGAATCGAGTAGTGAACAAAGTTCTAGTGATGAACAACAAAGTAGTGAAAGTAATTCATCAGAACAAAGTAATGAAAATAGCTCATCAGAACAAAGTAACGAGTCAAATGAATCGAGTAATGAGCAAAGTTCTAATGAAGAACAACAACTAGGTAATGAAAGTAGTTCATCAGAACAAAGTAACGAGTCAAATGAATCGAGTAATGAGCAAAGTTCTAGTGAAGAACAACAACAAAGTAATGAAAGTAGTTCATCTGAACAAAATAATCAGTCTAATGAATCAAGTAGTGAACAAAGTTCTAAGGATGAATTGAACGATAATGATCAGAAGTTAGAAGATCTTAAAAATAAAAAACAATTATTAGAAAGACTTCGTGATGATTTGAACGAACATATTGAAAAGAAACAAGAAGAAGAGAAATCTTATTCCGATCAGGCTAATAAATTTTTAGAGAAATTAAAAGATCTTCCTTCGTTTGAAGATAGAGATAGAGGAAATGGTTATTCTATTGATACATTTAGTAATACTGAAGTTCCTGATACTGTTATAAAAACACTTATTAATAAATTTTTAAATCAAAGATTTTGTAAGAAAGATACAGATTTAAACATTAGATCTAATTCCTTAGAAAAACGTAAAGGTTTTCATAGATGGGAAGTTAAAGATGTAGTTGTTCATTTAAAGTCTCATCAACTTACAAAAATATTTGATGATAAATATAGTTTTCAATATGCTGATGGTAAGAATGATAATATTCCTCTTTCGTTTTACTTTGATTTATCAGGTAGTATGAGTGAATATACAAATATGCTTAGTGTAATTGCGATGGAACTTCTTAGAAAGAATGTTAAAGTATTAGTTGGTTTTAATGAGAGGGTTAATGTTCAAATAGATAGTATAGATAAAAATCTTGATATTGATAGATTTGTTAAAATTCTAGAAAGTGCTGGATATAGTAATCATTGGGGAAATTATAGTGATTCTTTTATAAGAGATGGAAGAGTTAAATATCAATTTATTGATAGAGATATAAATGATTATTTAATAGGTAAGAAAGCAGAGAAATGTGTTGTTTTTTCTGACTTTGATCCTTTTGAAGAAGTGATAGCTTTATCTAATAAGTCACAAGTATATTGGTTTTGTTTTGAAAATGCTTTTAGTAGGGGAGATATTAGTGGTTTTAATGGATTTATTTATAAAGTTAGATCTATTAATGATATAGAAAAGGGATTGATAAAGGTTAATTCTAAGAGATTTGAATCTTTGTGTTATATAGATAATCCTGATGGATTACAAAAGAAAATAGGAGTTAAGAAATGATTACGATTAAAGAATTAGAAAAGAATTTAGAAGAAATTGGCTATTACGCGACAGAAAAGTTAATATATGATACGTTTAATGCTCTTTCTATGATGGGAGTTAATACTAATAAAGGGCAAGATATATATGCACTTTGTTTAGAGGGGCCTCCTGGTGCGGGTAAGACAGAATTTACAAAAGCTTATATTAAGTTGGTTAATAAAACAAAAGGTTATAATGTTGAAATGGTTGATTATCAATGTGATGCGACTACTGGTAAGACTGAATTGTTTGAAGATATTAATATAGGGGCAGCGATTGCTAATGAACCTGATAAAGTAAATATTCCAGGTAAGTTAATTGAAACAATTAGAAAAGTTAACGAAGGTAAGCATGTTATATTATTTTTAGATGAATACGATAAAGCAAGAGAAGAAACTGATGCCTTTTTATTACAATTTTTACAATCTGGTAAGATTAATTCTGTTCAACATGGGGATTTGGAAATAAAAGAAAGTTACAAGAAAAATTTACAAGTATTCTTATGTAAAAATGATATGAGGGAAGAATTATCAGGTCCTTTATCTAGACGTCTTAGAATATTAAGACTTGATCATATGACACCTGAGATATTTTATAAAGTTGCGAATAATGCATTATCTGATAAATCTACTGGTAACTTAAGGGTTAATGATGGTATTTTTAATTTAGTAATGTTAATGTATCAAAATATTTATAATGATAGAGAAGTTTATGGTAGACTTCCTGCTTGTTCTGAGATGTTAATGGCTATTCAAGATGCTGATAGGTTATTAAAAGAAGCAGATGCTCCTCAACATATTATTTATGATACACTTGTTAGAACAATGCTTAAGTCCGAAGATGATATTATTACTTTTAATAGTAGAGTTGTAAAAGATAGTAAATTAAGAAATATTGTGAGTGAGATGAGTAGTCGTTTAGAAAAAGAAGAATCAGTAGATATTAATTCTTTGATCGCAGAAAAAGTCTTTAGTGGTGAGACTTCTAAATTAGCAGCTAAAACGAAGGAGATGGAAGAACTTATTGTAAAAAGTAAGAAAGACTTTATTCAAATGAAGGAAAATTTAGAGAAGTTTTATGAAGATAAAAATAGAAAGATAATGTTAGAACATGGAAAGTTAGTAAATGATAGTGAATTACCTAAGACAGCTTCTAATTTTGAAGATCAGTCTAAATATATTAAAAGAGGTAGTGATATTTATCGTACTACTGAGAGAGAATGGGTTTCTGTAGGTACGATTACTTCACCTGATTTAGTTCATTATGATTTAATTAATAAATTAGTGGAAGATGCTAGTGAGTTAAATATAGAGATACATGAAAATGGAATTATGTTAGCAAATAATGGTGAGTTAAAATTAATTGTTGTAAAAAACAATGATGAAAAGGATGTTTATCAAATAATGTCTAGTTCAGTAGTAATCCCATCTACTTATATAAATAAAATTACAGAATTTAGTGGTTTAATAAGTGAAGTTGGAGCTAAACAAAATACTCCGACTGATAAAAGTTCTATTATTTCTAATATATCTACTTTAATTTATGATAATCAGGATTTACCTTATCCAAAAGAAGGGAATAATACTTATTTATATGAATTTGAAGGAAATTGTAATGTAGAAAGTTTCACTTGTAGTGATGTTCAAAGTGCTTTGATGGTGTCTAATTCATTTCAAAAAGTAAAAAAGGATTAATTTATGGAACTTAATAGAAAAAATAGAAAACTAAGAGAAGATATAGTACGAGAGTTATTAGATTCTGATGATTTTGTAGAATTGTTTTTCTCTGATGATCCTGTAGAAATTGTTACAAATAAAGAGTTTAATTCCTTTATTAAAAATATTTGTAAGGAAAGATTGTATGGTGACATTGAAAGTGAGATAAATCCGGATATAGAATACTATGTTCATGATTATACTACCGATAAAGAGAACTATATATATTATTTAAATTTGGGAGAATATAGAGAAGAAAGAATAAAAGAACTAGAACCAACTTTAAGAAATGAAGAAAAGAGTTCTTTGTTATATAATTCTATAAAAACAGAGTCATATGAAATTTTTTATAGTGTTAATTTAGATGAAGTTGATTTTAATTATCGTGATTCTAAAGATGATAAAACTTTGTTAATGCTAGCTCTGGAAAAAAGGCGAGTAGGGTTTGCTAAAGTTTTATTAGAAAGAGGAGCAAGCGTTTTATTTGATAAAAAAGATGAAAAACAAATATTTAATAAGATTAGTGAAAATAATGCTTATTTGTCACTAATATATTTATGGTTATGTGGTGCCGAAGTAGATCGTTTTGAAGAATTGAATCCAGAAAGTAGTGAGGTTTGTTATACTTATTATAAAATTATTGAGGCACAAATATGTGAAGATATTGAAAATGCTTTTATGGAGTATGATAGATTTACTTTTAAAAATCCTGATAGTTTTATTAGTACTGTTTTTGGAAAAGTAGAAGAGGAACTAGATGATGAGACTTTATATGGAGAAACATCTATTCCTATTGATAATGATGTAACTTTGAATAATAATAATTTTTTTGAAAATTCTCTATCGTTTTTTGATAAGATGGAATCGGATATGAAAGGAATTATAGAAGAAAATAAAACTTATAAGAAGGAGTAATTATGACAGATGATGAGAAGAAATTATATGATGAATTATGTAGTTCTTATAATATAGATGATATGAGTTTAGATGAAATTAAGTCTGTAATTGATGAAAATTATATAAGAGAAGTGAATCATATTTTAGCTAAAGAAAAAGTTATGTTAGAAAAACAAAAAGAAATTGACACTTCTATTTTATCGAGAGAAGTAGATAACTTTGATTTTGTTAAAAAAAATATTGATTCTCATAGGTACTGGGCTGAAAATCATGCAAAAGAACTAGGGAAAAAATCAGGTAAAAAAGTATTTAATATATTAAATAGGTCAGTAAAGTTAAAGAAATTATTTGGTTTTGAATTTTTTCCTAGAATTGGAGAAATAGCAATTTGGGATACACTTTGTTCAAATAAATGGATTCTTGATGCAAATTATAAAAAAAAGAATATTAGTTCTTTGATGTTGGCACTTCAACTTGATAGTAAAAAATATATGATTTTATTAAGATATGGTGCTGATCCTAATGATGCTTTAGTTAACGGAATTTTAAATGGGAAATTGAGGAATGAAGATAATTATAAAGCACTATTATGTTTGTGGTTATCTGGTTTAGATATTAATCAAGCTAAACCTAAAGGTGATGGGTCTAAATGGGATTATGTTTATTATGAAATTAAAGCAAAAGAATTTAAAGAAAAAGTTTTTTCAACTATTATAGAAGATAAAAAGAATGGAGTTGTTTCTTCAAATAAGGAATTAAGTGGTTCTCTCGAAGATAATTTATTAGAAAAGAAAATAGATTCTAATATTATTAACAATAAGAAAGACTTTGTAAGAAGCGTTAATGTACATGATGATTTTCTTTTATTTTTTGACGAAATGGAAAAAGATATGAAAGGAATTATAGAAGATAATAAAACTTTTATAAAGAAATAAGATGAATAAAGAACTTAGAGATCAAATATATAATTATTTTATGGAAGTGTGTAACAGTGATGAAATTACTGATGATAGGATTTATGAATTTGTAAAAGATGAGTATTCAAAAAGAGTTTCATATAAATTTTATACTTATGAATTTGACGATAAAATTAGGTACAGTGCAATGATAGCAGCTTGTCGCGAAAATAAAACTTTATATACAGAAGAAGCGATTAGAGAAAGAAGAAAAAATATAAAGAACGTTCTAGATGATGATTTGGCAGAGAAACTATTTGATATGAAATTTATATATTCAGATGAGGTTGATGATATAATGCCATTAATACTAGGTGGAGCGAATCTTAATCATGTTTCTTTAGTGAATAATAAAAGTTTATTAAGGCATGCATTAGAATGTTTATGTAGTAAATTTGTTGAATGCCTTGTATCTTATGGTGCGGCTTTAGAACTTAGTGATACTGAAGTTAATAAAATACTTGAACGTGTTATTAGAAAAAATTTATATTCTGATTTGTTATTACTGTGGTCAGCAGGAATTGATATTAATAAAGTTTCGATTGATGAACATTTTAATCCTGATCACAAAATAGACTTTAAGTCAATATACCCCGATAATTTTAAATATATTTATCATAGTATAAATGTTTTTGATATAACTGAATTTATTAAAGGAAAAAGAAGGGAAGTAGTGAATGTGACAGAAGATAATTTGTCTTTAGAAGAAGAATTAATGGCTACTTTGAAAGTTAAAAAGTATAAGAAACCTGATTTAGATAAAGTTAGGAGTTTAATAGAAAAAGGAGTTAATGTTAATTATAGGAATGAGGAAAAAGGTGATTTTCCTTTATTAGTATGTGCTAGAAAAAACTACTTAGATGTTTATAAATTATTAATTGAAAATGGTGCGGATGTTAATCTTGTTAATAATTATTTAACTTCTGCAGTTATGGGTGCTGCTAGACATGGTAATTTAGAAATATTAGAAGATTTAATTAAGAATAAAGCAAATATTAATCTTAAATGTAAAGATGGAGATACTGCCTTAATGAGTGCGAAGAGACATAGACAAATTAAATCTTTTGATATGTTGATTGAAGCAGGAGCTTATTTAAATCAAACGAATAATAGAGGTGAAACTGTTTTAGATATTGTACCTGAAGATAACGAAAAATTTGATTTGACGATGTTTAATAAAAAACAATTAGAAGTAATTAAATCTAGTGATGATCTTTTTGATGAAGCAATGGCTTTTTTTGATAAAACTTTAAATGATATGAGTGAAATTAATGATGGTAAAGTGATACAAAAATAGAATCCTAACTATAAATATGATTGGAGGTTAATATGAATATTGAATTAAGGGATAAGATATACAATTCAATAATGAACGAAAAAGCAAGTAAGATTAAATTAAAAGATATTTTTTGTAATGTTAAAAAAATATATATTGAGGAATTAGGCCTTGAAAATTTATTTTATCATAATAGAAACGATTTCATTGTATTAGATAGCAACATTGAAGAAATCAACCGATATAAGAAATCATTTATGGAAAAAGTGAGCGTTCTAAGAGAAGAATGTAAGTCTGAACCAGATGATGAAGTGACAAATAGTATATATCGTCATATTTACTTTGCTACTTTCCATCAACCTTTTAATCGAGAAAAAATTCTAAACAAGTTAAAAGAGGGATTGAATCCTAATTATTATGCTGCAAGTGATCATAAAAGTATGTTAAGATTGGCAATAGAAAGAAAATATGAACCGTTTGTAGACTGTTTTTTTCAATATGGTGTAATTTTTGATTTTGAGCCAGAAGAAATAAATAAAATTGTTGACATAGCTATCGAAAAGAATGATGATAGTTTGTTACTGCAATTATGGGAAAGTGGAGTTGACCTGAGTGCTTTACCAATTTATTCCGACTATCAAGAAGGAGAAGAAAAAAGAAATGAATTTTCGTATACCTACCATCTAATAAATATTTTGGAAATAAATAATTACATAAAAGAGCATTCTGAAACGAAGTTTTCTATAGAAGAAAGGTTGTTAAATATATTAAGTGATAATATGACGCAACTATATATAGAGGATATTAAACATTTGATTGAAGAAGGCGTTGATATTAATTACCACGATGAAGAAACTGGTGAATTTCCTTTATTAATATGTGCTCGTAAATTTTTTTTGGAAAAAGATAAGTATTTTAAAATATGTAAATTGTTATTAGAAAATGGTGCGAATATTAATGATAAAGATAATAAAGGAACGACAGTTTTAATGAAAAGTGCTTATGATTTAAATTTGGAACTGCTTACTTATTTTATTGAACAAGGCGTTGATGTTTTAGCAAAAGATAATGAAGATAAAACAGCACTAGAACATGCTATTGATCAGTGCCAACATGGTATGAAAGCTAGACCTCTTCTTGAAAATGCAACAAAAAAAGCTATCGAAGCAACTCAAACAATTGATGATATATTTAATGAGGCAATGCTATGTTTT
>CAYJHI010000045.1:0-3303 GCA_964370085.1 uncultured Muribaculaceae bacterium
TGAAAGATACTTATATGAATGCTGAAGCTGGTTATACGATTGATCCAAACGACATTAACTCTTACTATGTATGGATACCTAGATATGAAGAGAGTGGAGGAACTATCAATTACGTCACTAACGAAGAACTTGCTCACCTGGCTTTTACTAAAGACAGCAAAGAATTAGAAGGTTTCTGGGTATCTAAATATATGCTTAGTGATGCAACAAATGAAAATATTTATCAATACGAAGATAATAAATTATTATATTCATTACCTAATCGTAATACAACTCTTTATGTTTTAGGGGAAACTAATTATACAGGTGTTTCTAGTTATAATAGTCAATTGATGCAAATGAATGCTTCAAATATATTAGGCATGAGTGGAAATAATCATATTAATGGGATTACAGAAGTGGAATATGAAGCTGTATTAAGATTAATTCAACTTACTAATGTTACATATGATTATTATTATGATGCATATCCTTTGAGTACAAGTGTAAGTCCGATTAGCATTACTAATAAATATGGAGTGTATGGATTTGTGACTGAAAATCAATATAGTACCCCGAATGGAAGTGTTATAGGAGTGAATAATGAAAATTCTGAAGTGAACGTTGAGTTTCTAAACAATAAAATACTTTACTATGGTAATAACACTCAGTTTGTCTTAGGAGATCTTGATGGAGGTTTAGGTGATTTTAACAATTCTCCTATTTTTGCAAACATTGCTTTTATTTACTCAAACATTGAAATTGTATTTATCGATGAAATAGCTGTAGATGTTTGGGAAGTTTTAAATCAAAATGAAAGTGTTGTCATTGTGCAACTTCTTGCCTATGCTAATGATCCAGATCATGATGAGGTTATTTATACTCTGCAACAGAGTAATATATATGATAATTATTATAATTGTTCAATAATGGATGATACAGGAGAAATTAATTGTGCTATGTCTTTAGAAAACGGTGTTCCTAGAATTTATAATGCTGAATCAATAGTTGATGGTATCGAAATTACGGCGACTGATGTTAAAGGAGCATTTGATAAAAAAACTGTAAGTTTTCCCCTTACTGCCACAGCTTTAAGAGGGCATAGGTCAGTTATAACTCCTAGTTAAAATATATTGTCAAATAAATGTAAAGTAGATTGTTTTCTACTTTCTTTTTATTATATACTTTAAATGTAGTATAAATATAGGGAGGTTAAGGATATGGAAGAAAATAATATTCATCTGAAAGTTATATTAGGTTTCGTTTTTGGTATATTGGCTTTGTTTATAATAATTCGTTTATTTGCAGTGCCTATTTCTAATAATTATGAAGAAGAAGTAGATACTGATGCGGATACTGAAGAAACTTTAGATGATACTACAGAAGAGGACGATAGTGATGATAGTATTCCTATTGTTGATAATAATGTTACTGCTTATGTTATGGGAGAACCCTCTATCACTTTAAATGGTGATGAAGTTGTTTTTGTACAAATAGGTAGTGAGTATTTAGAATTAGGAGCGGTAGCTTCAGATAGTAAGTATGGGGATATTTCTAGTAATATAGTTATTACTGGTGATGTTAATACTGATGTACTTGGTACTTACTTTATTACTTATGCTGTTACTAATAAGGATGGAGTTAGTATAACTGTTAGAAGACAGGTTAATGTTACTGATTTAATTGGTCCTGAAATAGGAATGACAGGAGAAGTGTTAGATACAGTTATTAGTATTGAAGCTGATAGTAGTTTAATTTATGATGATACTGTTTATTTAACTTTGCAAGACAATTTAGGTGGTAATGTTAGTGTAGTTAGAAGTTTTTACTATACTAGTGATTTATCTATACCTTATGAATTTGTAGAGATGAATGAATTTACTCTTACTAGAGTAGGTTATTATAAAGTTTACTATGTTGCAGTTGATGAATTTGGTAATAGAACACCATTATCAATGCCAATTATGTATCATGTAACTGATAGTATTAATCCTAGTTTGGTTAGTACTAAAGGAGTAGAATTTGATATAGCAGTGGGAAGTACTGTTAATGAAAGTGAATATTATTCTGCTAGTGATAATTTAGGTATTAAAGCAGTGGCTAGTAAATATGAATTATATAATGATGTTACTGGCACTTATAATGAAATAGATGAATTGAGTTTACCTAGTCATGTAATTGGTAAGTATAGAGTTACTTATACAGCGATGGATTTAAGTGGTTTATTTAGTAATGAATTAGTTATTATTTATAATGTTAAAGATATGAGTAGTCCTACTTATACAACACCTAATGGTACTGATATTAGTTTTAGTATGAATAATACTGGATATGATGAAAGTAATGATTATACTTTAAGTGATAATATAGATATGGTTAGTGACTTATCTGTTGTTCGTTCGTATTATGTATTTGATGATACTACTAGTACTTATGTGCTTGATAATGCAATTTCTTCATTACCATTTAATGTATCTGGGAAGTATCGTGTTGATTATAAAGTAATGGATAGAGCTAATAATAGAGTTGAATTTAGTATTTATTATACTGTTAAAGATGTTTTACCAGTAGTTACTATTAGTAGTCGTACTGATGCTGTAGATGTTAATAAATATTATTTTGATATTGCAGTAGATGATGATAAAGATATTATTACGAATTTTGAATATGTATTTTTAGATCATGTTCCTGTAGATCTTTCATTTGTTAGTGGATGGAATGCAGGTACTGTAGGTTCTACTGTTCCTGAGATAATCGCAGGCGATACTCGTTATTTAATAATTAAAGTTGTTGATAGTGATGGTCATATTGTTATGATAAGTAGTGATCCAATAACTGCAACGCCTTAAGAGAGACACTAGTCTCTTTTTTTGTTGTAATATAATTGTATATGATTTATGATTGTTATTGGCGGGATAATATGAGTATGTTGAATAGTGCATTAAGTATTTTCTTTTTTGGACCTATTTTATTTCTATTTATGATATTGCTTGTGGCAATGTAAAAGAGAGGGGAGTAGGGATAAATATAGGTTCCTTTAGAAGTGTTTTTGACGCTTCTTTTTATAATTATTTTATGCATTAGATATTGATGTTATCAAATTAGTTTTTTGTTTTCTAATTCTTTAAAAATTAATTTTTAATATTTTGTTTAAATAAATTGGTATTTTATGAATTTAATCTATATTAAATTATAGTTTGTATGTTATACATTAATGGATATTATATGTTGGTATTGATAATATACATAAAAAAAAGAAGTTATACATCAACTTCCTATAATGATTATTATGTTAACTTCTTATAATTCTATTTTGAATCCTAT
>CAYJHI010000045.1:3403-7463 GCA_964370085.1 uncultured Muribaculaceae bacterium
AACTTCCTATAATGATTATTATGTTAACTTCTTATAATTCTATTTTGAATCCTATGTTATTAGTTACTACTTTTGAATAAAAGATTAACATATATTCGTCTAATTCATCTACTGCGAAGTTAATAACAACTTGTTTAGTTTTACCACCAGAAATTGTTTCTTCTAGATTGTTGTTTGGTCCAATTTGTTCAGTGCCAATCATTAAACTAAAATTATCGTTATCAATAACCTTAGCATCGTCAAAGTAATTAGTTATTTCAAATGTTAATACTAATCGATCGTTTTTATATTCTTGTTCTATTAAAGTGATTTCATAGTCATCGATTGTAGCGATTTCATCTAGGTAATACTCCGTCTTATTTTCACTCGGTGTGTCTGACGGTGTACATCCTGTTACTAATAGAATTGCTAATAGACATACAAATAGTTTTTTTATCATATACTCCTCCTACTATATTAATATAACAAAAGAATGGGGGAAATGGAACTTTTTTACATATTTTTATTATAATTTTACATAATAAAAGTGTAATAGGAGGGTTATATGGCTAATAAGAAAATCAAATGTGATGTTACTAGTTGTAAGCATTGTGATTGTGATAAAAAGTGTTGTGAATTAGATAAAATTAAAATTTGTAATTGTACTGATTATGATGCAATGGATGCTGATTGTACTATGTGTGATAGTTTTGAATGTAAGTAAAAGAAGGGTGCTCCCCTTCTCTTTTTATTTTAGTTCATTAATTATACTGGTAGGTTTATCGATTGTTTCAATATTAAAGTTATTTAGAATGATATTACCTATCTCACTGAAACTATTCATTATTTCTAAACGTTTTGGTTCTTGAAATAATCTAGAGAAAATTATAACTGGTACGTTTTCTCTTGTATGATCATTTCCTTCAAAGGTTGGATCATTTCCATGGTCTGCTGTTATAATTAATAAATCGTCTATTTCTAATTTATTAAGAATAATAGATATTTCTACATCGAATTCTTCTATTGCTTGACCATATCCTTTTATATCTCTTTGATGACCGTATATACTATCAAAATCAGAAAGATTGGCAAAACATAGTCCGGTGAAGTTTTTATCCATTATATCGTTTAATTTATTTAAGACATCCATATTAGTGGCAGCTTTAATAACTTTAGTTATCCCTTCCCCATCGAAAATATCATTTATTTTACCAATAGTAATGACACTTAAGCTATTTTCTTTTAAGTAATTTAAAACTGATTTAGTAGGAGGTTTTAGAGCATAATCTTTTCTTTCAGATAATATTTTCTTAAATTTACCTGGTTTACCTGTAAATGGTTTTGCAATTACTCTCCCTACTCTCCACTCTTCATGCATTGTTATTTTTCTGATTTTTTCACAGTATTCATATAATACAGAAACTGGTATTACATCTTCATGTGCTGCTACTTGTAGGGAAGAATCAGATGAAGTATAGACAATTAGTGAACCATAGTTTAGTTGTCTTTCTCCTAATTCTTCTAATATAGCTTCATCGCTACTTAATTTATTACCAATAACTCTTCTACCTGTTTCTTCTTCAATTTTATCTAAAAGTGCTCTTGGAAAACCATTGTCATTAAAAGTTTTGAAAGCTATATTACAAGGAACTCCCATCATTTCATAATGACCAGATAGAGTATCTTTACCAGCGTTTTGTGGTCTTGCTATTGTATAGTATGCTTCTACATTAGGATTATCATCCATATTAAGAGTGTTTAAGAATCCTAGTTTCTTTAAATTAGGAATAAATAAGTCATATTGTTCATTAATATGTCCTAAAGTATTAGCTCCTACATTGTTATATTCATTAGCATCAGTAGCCTCTCCTACTCCTAAAGAGTCTAATACTAATAAGAAAATACGTTTAAATTTCATTGTTTTCTCCTTTAATCAATCTTGTTACGAGGATGATATTTTTTATAATCATCACTTACTTTATCATTTGTTATATGAGTATATATTCTAGTAGTAGTTATATCACTATGACCCATTAACTCTTGAATACTTCTTAGATCTACTCCTGCTTTTAAAAGATGGGTTGCAAAAGAATGTCTCAATGTATGGGGAGAAATATCTTTTGTTATACCTTTAGTTTTTAAAAGATTCTTAATGAATTTAAAAAAACCTTGTCTTGTTATTTGTTTGCCGTGATTATTTAAGAATAATGCTTCAGTAGAAGTCTTTTTTAATAAAGTTGGTCTTTTTTCTAAATAATCTTTAATAGCATCAATGCTGTATTCTGATAATGGTACTATTCTTTCTTTAGAACCTTTACCTATTATACGTATAAGAGCATTTTCAAAATCAAGATTATTGATTGTTAAATTTATTAATTCATTGACACGTAGTCCAGATCCATACATTAATTCTAACATAGCTTTATTACGATAGTCAAATGAGGTTATTAAAGGTATGTTTAAGAGCATTTCTACTTCTTCTAAGGTAAGTACACTTGGAAGTGTTTTATTTAGTTTAGGATGGTCTATATATAGGGATACATCCTTAGTTAGGTATTTCATTAATATTAAGTACTTATGTAAGTTCTTAATAGCAGTTAGTTTATGTGTAACTGTTTTTATACTATTATCTTTAATTGTTACTAGATAATCTTTAATTTGTTCTGTTTTAATATGATTTATATCTTTTATATTATGTTTTAGTAAATAGTTTTTATATTCTTCTAAATCATAGTAATATGCTTTTACTGTATTATCAGATAATCCTTTTTCAATAGTACAGTAATTTATATAATCTTCAATTGCATTTTCTATAGTCATTAATATCACCATATATATTATAGTACATTTTTAGTTGTTTTTCTAGGATAAGTAGGTTTTTTTTGATAAAATAGATATAGGTGATGAAGATGGATAAACCTTTAGCGTATAAATTAGCTCCTAAAGTAATAAGTGATGTTATTGGACAAAGACACTTATTAGGAGAAGATAAAGTATTATATAATTTGATTAATAATAAAAAGTTATTTTCAATGATTTTATATGGGAAACCTGGTATAGGTAAAACTAGTATTGCTACGGCGATTGTAAATACTTTAGATATTAGATATAGATTTTTAAATGCTACTATTAATAATAAAAAGGACTTTGATATTGTTGTTGAGGAAGCTAAGATGTATGGTGGAATTGTTTTGATAATGGATGAAATACATCGTTTAAATAAGGATAAACAAGATTTACTATTACCTCAGTTAGAAAGTGGCTTAATAACTTTAATAGGTATGACTACATCTAATCCATATCATAGTATTAATCCAGCGATTAGATCAAGGTGTCAGTTATTTGAATTAAAAGAGTTAAATGAAGATGATATTATTGTTGGTTTAGAAAGAGCTAGTAAAAGCGATGAATTAAAAGGAATCAAAATTGATAAAGAATCTATTAAGTATATTGCAAAAGTATCATCTAGTGATTTAAGATATGCTTATAACTTATTAGAGGTAGCTTACTACTCTACTAATGATAAAGTAGTTAACATAGAGGTTTTAAAGAAAATAAATAGTAAACCGGCATTCTTTCATGATAAGAATGATGATGGTCATTATGATGTATTATCAGGTTTTCAAAAATCAATTAGAGGAAGTGATGTTGATGCTGCCCTACACTATTTAGGAAGATTGATAATTGCGGGCGATTTAGATAGTATTTATCGTAGAATGACAGTTATTGCCTATGAAGATATAGGTCTAGCTAATCCAGGTATTGGTCCTAAAGTAGTAGCTGCAGTACAAGCGTCTGAACTAGTAGGTCTTCCTGAGGCTAGAATTATACTTGGGACAATGGTTGCAGAAATGGCTCTATCGCCTAAATCTAATACAGCTCATATTGCCCTAGATATGGCACTTGCAGATATTGAAACTGGTTCATGTGGCAATTTACCTAGTCATATTAAAACAACGGCACCTGACTATAAATACCCTCATGATTATCCTAATAATTTTGTTATACAACAGTATCTACCAGATAATATTAAACATAAAAAGTATTATAGACCTAAAAACCATGGATATGAAAAACAAAT
>CAYJHI010000046.1:0-7242 GCA_964370085.1 uncultured Muribaculaceae bacterium
GGTACTCTAAATGGAGAACAAGACACATAATTAAGTCCTAAATCGTGACAGAATTTAATTGTTGATGGATCTGCCCCGTGTTCACCACAAATACCTAACTTCAAGTCTTTTTTAGCACTTCTTCCTTTAGAAGCGGCCATTTCAACTAATTGACCTACTCCACTTTGGTCTAATTTAGAGAAGGGATCTGTTTCTAAAATACCTTTTTTATAATAATCATTTAAAAACTTAGCAGCATCATCTCTTGAGTAACCATAAGTTAATTGTGTTAAATCATTAGTACCAAATGAGAAGAAATCAACTTCTTCTGCGATCTTATCTGCAATTAGACAAGATCTTGGTATTTCAATCATTGTTCCTATTTTATATTTTAAGTTACTATTTTTTTCTTTTATAATTGAATCTGCAGTCTTTATAACAACATCTTTTACATATTGTAATTCTTTTATCTCACCAATTAGAGGTATCATTATTTCAGGAATTACTTCTACTCCTTCTTTTGATACGTCAATAGCAGCTTCTATAACCGCTTTTGTTTGCATTACGGCTATTTCTGGATAAGTAACTGCTAGTCTACATCCACGATGCCCCATCATTGGATTGAACTCTTGTAAATAATCAATACGATGTTTTAAATCGTCATAAGTAATATTTAACTCTTTAGCAAGTGCTTCTATTTCTTCTTCCTCTTTAGGTAAGAATTCATGTAGAGGTGGATCTAAATAACGAATAGTTACACCTTTACCGATCATTTCTTTAAATAACCCTATAAAATCTTCTTTTTGATATGGTAATAATTTAGCAAGTGCTAATTCTCTTTCTTCTTTAGTAGTAGAAGTTATCATTTGTCTTACGGCAAATATTCTATTTTCTTCAAAGAACATGTGTTCAGTACGACAAAGACCAATACCTTCAGCACCATACTTTTTAGCAATAACGGCATCTTTTGGTGTATCAGCATTTGCTCTAACACCAATTGTTCTAACTTCGTCAGCCCAAGCCATAAATACTTCAAAATCACCACTGATAGTTGGTTCAACTGTTTTAATTTGTTCTCCGTATACATTACCAGTAGAACCGTTTAAAGACATATAATCACCTTCTTTAAAGGTTGTTCCATCGGCAGTAGTTAATATTTTAGCTTCTTCATCTATTTTTAATTCACCGCATCCTGATACACAACAAGTACCCATACCACGTGCCACAACTGCGGCATGAGATGTCATTCCTCCTCTAAGAGTTAAAATTCCATCAGCAAGGTTCATACCTTCAATATCTTCTGGAGACGTTTCTAAACGTACTAATAATACGTGTTTTTCTCCTTCTTCATAAGCTTTAGTAACATCTTCTGCACTAAAATATATTTTACCGGTTGCAGCTCCAGGTGAAGCAGCTAATCCCTTAGCAATCACTTTCGAATTTTTTAAAGCTTCTTCATCAAAATTAGGATGTAACAGTTGATCAAGTTGTTTTGGGTCTACCTTCATTAACGCTTCTTCTTTTGTTACAGCTCCTTCGTTAACTAGATCAACTGCGATCTTTAATGCGGCTTTGGCAGTTCTTTTACCATTTCTAGTTTGTAACATGAATAGTTTGCCTTCTTCAATGGTAAATTCCATATCTTGCATATCTTTATAATGTTGTTCTAATAACTTAGATGTTTTAACAAATTCATCATATGCTTCTGGCATTAATTCTTTAAGGGTATCGATAGGTTGTGGTGTTCTAATACCTGCTACAACATCTTCTCCTTGAGCATTAATTAAGTATTCACCATATAATTTATTTTCACCAGTAGATGGATTTCTAGTAAATGCTACTCCTGTTCCACTAGTATTACCAGTATTACCATAAACCATTTCTTGAACGTTAACAGCTGTACCCCAAGAAGATGGTATATCATTTAATCTTCTATAAGTAATTGCTCTTTCGTTGTTCCAAGAACGAAACACTGCTTTAATCGCTTCAATTAACTGGGTAAACGGATCGGTAGGAAAATCACTTCCTGCGATACTTTTGTAGTTTTCTTTGAATTTTTCAACTACTTCTTTCATATCATCTGCTGTTAAATCAGTATCAAACTTAACACCTTTTTCTTCTTTGATCTTATCAAAATATCTTTCAAATGAAGCTTTAGGATAATCTTTAACAACATCTGCAAACATTTGAATAAATCTACGATATGAATCATAGGCGAATCTCGGATTATTAGTTTTCTTAGATAAAGCTTCACATACTTCGTCATTCATTCCTAGGTTCAAGACAGTATCCATCATACCAGGCATACTAGCGCGTGCCCCACTTCTAACTGATACTAATAATGGATTATTCAAGTCACCAAACTTTTTACCAGTTTCCTCTTCTAATTTACTAAGAGTATCTTTTATCTCTTTTTCAACACTTTCATCTATCTTGGATTTATCATCATAATACTTAAGACAAGCCTCAGTCGTGACTGTAAATCCTTTCGGAACAGGTAATCCAATCTTTGTCATTTCTGCTAGATTAGCACCTTTTCCACCAAGAAGATTTTTCATCTCCTTACTACCTTCATGGAATAAATAAACATATTTCATAATTTCATCTCCATTCTTTTAAGTGTATGTTTATTGGTAATTTCAGTATAACACCATCAATTAGTCATTACAATACAAATTTAGACAATAAAAAAACAAGATAATTTAATATCTTGTTAAAACATGTTGTTTTATTGTTTCTTTCATATCTTTTGATTCTTCTTTAGAAAGTGTAAACCCATATTTAAGTTTACCTAAAGTAGTAAAAGTTCCCAAAAACTCTTTATTTTCTTCTGTTATATCTTTAGCACTATCATATTTCTTAATTAAATTAGACTTGTTTAGTAACTGAAAATAAGCTTTAACAGGAGAACTGCTATTATAGTTATTTCTAGCAAAATAATATTTAGCTTCTAATTGTTTAGAAAATAGCTCTTTAATAAAGTTAGTCATTTCTATATTTAAAGGTTCTTCATGTAACAACTTTAACGTTTTATCATAGCCTTCAAAGTCTGCTACACCTTCTGCTATATCAATTAAACTTCTTCTTTTAACTAAATCTAAAGTTTCTTTTAATTCTTTAAGTTTTAATAGAGTACTATTATTAATTTTATTTCTTTTATCTAATAACTCATTAATTTGATATTGATAATCATAAGCCATACCTAAGTAATCTCTATAAAAACTATTATTATCATTTTCTATTACTTTATAGTGTTCTAAATGACTCATCTCATGCATTAAACAAAACAGTATGGCAGCATTTGAATATTTAAAAGCATTTTCTATTCCATATCTTTTAACAGTCTCTTCAAATATGTCAGTATATATTTTATAAGAAGAAATAGTTAATATAGGTTCTCTTAAATTAACAGTTGCAATACCATTATTACTGTCAGTAAAATTAACTGCTAAGTTTTTATGCTTAATATCATATTTATTACTGATAATACCAGTAATTTTAACAATATCGTTATCTGTTAGGATACGATTGCTCTTACTACGCTCATATAATATTTTATTTATTTCAATATTACTCATCTTAGTTATCACTACTCTTAATAAAATTTTTATTATTATCAGAAACAGATGTCTCTATCTTATTAAGTACATTATTTACAGCACGTTCATTAATTGTCTTCTGACAAATTATAGAACCTTCTTTAGCTAACTCTCTCTTTGCTAGTAATAAATCATTATAATTTATTTCATAAGATTCACCGGTAGATAAAGTTGTCTTAACACTACTATCTTTATATAAATGCAGATTAGCAGGTTTACTATAACTATTAACTTCTGTATAAAAATTATTAATAAGTGACATTCTTTTTAACTTGTGTTTCTCTTCATGAATTTTTAACATCTTTTTAACTATTTCACTTTTAGTTGGATCTATTGTACTCGGTTCATTACTAATAATAGATCTTAACACTTTTAATTCTCTTAAAGCACTATTTATTTCTTGGCTATCTTTCTTAACTATTAAACATCTTTTACTAGTAAATAATCTAATATATTCTTCTGCTGATAACTTGTTGTTTAAAATATTATCAGTTAATTTCTGACGAAGTTTCTTAGCTAATAGAGCAAACTTTATTTCTTCATTTACAACTTTACTACTATTTTTTAAATTAGTAAGTATATCTTGCATTTTATTATAAACGGGTATATCTTTTCTCTTATTTTTAGAATGTTCCTTATAACTGATTTCCCCTGTTCCTAATTTCTCAATTAAACCTAATATACTGTGATAGTAAGAGGTTCTACTTATTTGAGAGTTCTTTTCTATTTTTTCTTTATACTCTGGTTTATATTTTTTAAATAAACGAAGTATATTTTTAAATTCTCCATAACTTAATTTGTTATTGATACAAAATTGTTTTGCTGAAATAGATGTTGCTAAGAACTCATCAATCGTACTTGTAAAACTTTCTAACTCTTTTACTTTTAATGCTTCTAGGTTGTCTTGTTTTGCCTTTTTAACATTTTCATGATACCTTTTCACATCTTTCTTGATCAGTTCATTTAAATCAAGTAATTTATTAGTATCTTCATTTTGTAATAAAGACCATAAAAAATGTCTAGAGTAACGTTTATGATATCCTTTATTTTTAACGGATTCGACAAATTCGTCTAAGTCGAGACTAGAATCTAGTAATTCAAATACATGTGCATAATCAGGTGATTTGCGCATCAGTTTATATCCTAGTTTCATATCTAACTGACATATTCGATCGACAAAGTCTTTGTTTCTCTCTAGAGTATGTAGAGAATCATGAGTAGTTGCATAAGTGATAGCAGTCTCATAATAATCTTTTATTGAATCAAGAGGATATATTAGTGGATTACTATATGTACCTAATTGATCTTTTATTGAGTGAAGACCTGCTCTTTGAAGTTCAATAAGACATCTTCCTATATTCCAATGTTCATGATGCTCTTTATATTTATCTAAATGATCTACCATCTTTTTACTTATTATTTTTAATATAATTTTCCCTTTGTCAGTAGTAAATATTTCCTTGTTCCCTACATCCAATAACTCTGTACAGTATATATCTTTAGCGTCAAGAATACTATTTAATAATTTAATTACTTCATTATTATCTTCATAACAAAATTCACGAACCATACGTAGCAATTTAACACTTAATTGCCGCTTATCCGATGGTCTTAAATTATTATTATATCTGTGGTTTCCCCATTTTAGTAAATCTGCATAAGATATACCAACATCTTCTCTGTGAATAATTCTACTTCTTTCTAATTCTGTCATAGTATCCCCCTTTAATAAAAGTGTATACATTTTACCATAAAAACAGTAAATAGTCAATTAAAAACAACTGTTAACACCTAACAATTGTCTTTAATCTTTTAATTATTTTCTTTTCAATTCGTGATATATAAGACTGACTGATACCTAACTTAATTGCTACTTCTTTTTGTGTTAATTCTTTATGTCCCATTAAACCATATCTTAGTATAATAATATCTCTATCTCTAGGTTCTAATCTGGTAACTTCTGTAAGCATTAAATTCTTATTCGTTTCTTCTTCAATACCTCTTGTTACTATATCTTTATCGGTACCTAGAATATCTTCTAAGTGCAACTCATTACCATCAGCATCAAAGCTTAAACTCTCATCAAAACTAACTTCTGATTTAATTCGTTTATTCTTTCTTAGAAACATTAATATTTCATTATCAATACAACGAGATGCATAAGTAGCAAGTTTAATGTTTTTACCCATACTAAAAGTATTTATTCCTTTTATTAAACCAATTGTTCCAATACTAACTAAATCTTCTAAATCTACTTTAGTATTTTCATACTTCTTTGCTAAGAAGACAACTAATCTAAGATTATGCTCAATAAGCTTGTCTTTGGCAAATAAATCACCATCACTAGATTGTATTAGGTAATACTCTTCTTCCTCCTTAGATAAAGGTTCTGGTAGTATATCTGCTGCTCCAACATAAAACAAATTACTAACTTGAACAAATAACTTACTCATTAATAAAAAAAGACTAATCATTTTATTCCCTCCAATAAATCTCCATGTAAAATACAATCTACTCCTTCTATATGAAAAGTTTTCTTACTTTCCCCTATTAGAATATCCTTAAAGATGTATTTATCATCTATCACTATTTTATTTGTTTTTAGACATTTTATGACACCATTATTATCTAGAGTGTTATAACTTACTAAAATACTTTTATCGTAAGTAAAAGGTATCTTATTAGTATATATGAGGACTACTTTTCTCTTTTTATAAGGATCATATAATTTATTACCAGTATCTAAGTATCCATTAAAAGAATATTTCTTCCTACCTAAGTAAACATCGACACTATGATAATTAGAAACAGTTGTTTTAATTTTACGATGTTCTTTTAAATATAAGTATAAAATAATTGGACTAATTATAACAATAACTATTAAATTAATACTTAAACCATTATGAAAGAATATAAAACCTTCGTTATTATAATTAACTTGATTATCTAAAAGATAAAGACTTCCTCCTAATATAATACTAACTAAATATAAGTAACTTAGATTTTTAAAAAAATATGAAAAATTTTTATAAGAAAAAGTTACTAGAATCATCATAATACTAATAACTACTTTTAAGATGAAAAGGGTAAAAGAATTTATATTTATAAATAAGAAGAAGAGACTTAAAGATCCTACTATACTTCCAAGTATTAATCTCATTGGTTTAATATTACGTTTAAGTAATAATTTAACTGTGGTTAATAAGACTAAATCCATAAAGAAGTTCAAGATTATAATAAGATCTAAATATATCAACTCTATCACCCAAAAAGAGTATATAAAAAAGAAGAAACGAATTTTGTCGTTTCTTCTACTATTTTTTCTTTTTCCAAAATATTTTAATAATATAAGTTAAAAAGATTATATATATTATACATAAAGCCCATAAAAGTATTATATTAATAGGATTGCCAGTATAATGATTAATCATCGCTGGAATTGATTCAGGGACATATTTACTAATAAGACTACTAATATCAGGCAAACCAATATTGTTTTTAATAAAGGTTAAAATTCTTAATAAAATATCAAATATAACAACAATATAGATAAAACTAGAAAGTCTTCTAAAAGCTATTATAACGATTAAGACAAGTGCTACAAATATAATTAGGTCAAAATACATATTTAATTCTCCTTACTTTAAAAAGTATAACATATTTT
>CAYJHI010000047.1:0-6696 GCA_964370085.1 uncultured Muribaculaceae bacterium
AAAAAAGAACTTTATTCAAGTTCTAGTATTTCTATTTCTTCTACGACTGCTAGTTGTTGTTCAATAACAGCTTTTAATTTTCGTTTAAAGATACGCATGTTTCTTTCTAGCATATCGGCATTAGCTTCTATTTTATCAGCACGTATCAGTGCTTCATTTACAATTCTTGAAGCATTACTTTTAGCATCAGAAACAACTAACGCCGCTTCTTCTTTTGCTAATCTTTTTATATTATCTGAAGTATTTTCTGCTTGAATTATAGATCTTTTTAGTGAGTCTTCCATATTTTTATAAATATTTATTTCTTTTTTTAATTCAGTTATCTCTTTTTTTTGTTCTTGATATTTTTTTATAATACCTTCTGTTTGATTAATAACATCTTGAACAAATTGATTTACTTCTCTTCGACTATAACCTTGTTGTTCATAACTAAATTTTTCCATCTTCTCACCTCAAGACTGGATCTATTACCAATTAAATTCTTCTTCTTCTTTATCCTTTGTTTTTCTACTGCTTTTTTCAGGAATATTATCCTCGCTTATTTTACCTTCAACATCAATGTTGTTTGGAGTACATAAGAATATTCCTCCACCTAATTTTTGTAGGTCACCGCCAATTGCATATAGAGTTCCTGATAAGAAATCAACAATTCTTTTAGCTTGATCTGGTGTTACTCTTTTTAAGTTGACAACAACAGTATTACGCATTTTTAAATAATCTGCTATCTGTTGTGATTCTGAGTATGCTCTTGGTTCAAGTAACATCATTTTATTAGCATTAGGTCCACTCATTGCTTCGTGTCCTGCATAATACTGGTTTTCTCCTGATGATTCAACGACTAGTTCTTCTTCTTCGTTTCCACCAAAAAAGTTTTTAATTTTATCTAACGCCATGATTATTCCTCCAATTTTGTACTCTACTATAATTATTGTATCATATTATAGTTAAAAGTCCAATATTTTTTTAATACCAAATTTGGTCTATTTTAATGTTTTCTGATAGTGGTTGGGGATTAGGTAATTCGAACTGTAAGTTAGTTGGTACTGAAAAAGCATTACCAAAACAAATACTACTACCTGGTTGTAATGTTTTAAACTGAGCGATCACTTGAGAAGATGCATTTGGAATCATTCTCTCTAAATACTCTAAATCAGTTGGATGTATTGTTTTTAATATAATAAAATTAGAACATTGTGATACAACCGTACTGGATAACTCTGATGGTCTTTGTGTAATTAACCCTAATATAACACCGTATTTTCTTCCCTCTTTAGTTATTCTTTCAAATATATTGTATCCTAGTATTTCAACGTCTGTATCTTTTTGAACATATCTATGTGCTTCTTCTATTAATATATGGTAAGCACTTGCTCCTCTTTGTTGTTGTCTAGTTGACGTAATAAAACATAATTTTGATAATATTTTAGTAATTGACTTTGCTAAACGATCATCTATACTACTAAGATTAACATTAACTATTTGAGCTTTTTGACCTAAATTATTGGTAAATAGCATCTTAATGTAATCGTCTGCACTTATCATATTAGGATAAGAAAAATATTCTTTTGCGGATGAGTTTGCTAGTGTATGTAGTCTTACACTTAAAACATTGGCATAGTCAAATACTTTATCACTTTTTAAAACCCCTTCACTAATAAGGGCAAATTCCATTGCAAGATCTAAATCTTCTAATGTATACATAATAGAGCCATCTGGATTTTTTAATTCTAGGTCATCTTTAATAAAACTTTTAACAAAGTCTACTACTAATTCAATATCTTGAATTTTACCTGTTTTATCGATAAAAAGACATTGTTTTAAAGTTCTTGTGTATCCTGGTTGGACTATTTGTGATTCCAAATTAAGTTCACTAGTATTAAACTTAGCAAGAACTGCTAGTAATTGATCGTGTAATTTAACGGGATCTTTTCCACTTAAAAGTATATCTAAAAGTGCTCTTGCAATAATATCATTTTTATGAGCAATGTTATTAACATTATCTTTCATAATAATAGTAACTAATTTAAGTGTCTTTTCTAAGATTGGTATTTGTGCTGGATTATTTACTCCTAATAGTATTGCTAAATCATCAACATCTAATAACCAAACTGGTATTCTTAATAGTTCACTAGATGCATCGTTACTAAGACTTGTTAAAACTTTATAATTTAGATTAGGTGATATTTGATTAATATTTGCAAATGCTCTTGTATATTCTCCATAAGCATCAAAAAGCAACATATTAGCTTTAGTAGGTACAAACTGTGGGGAAGAAAATATATTTTGAATTATTCTTGCGATAGCGCAACTTTTACCAGAGCCTGTGCTTCCAAAGATGGCAAAATGACCCGTTAATAGTTTATTTGAATTTACATTTATTGGGTAGTTTTGATAAACACTAGATAATCCTAATCTAAAGTGATGATTATCTTTTATTTGTTGTTCTCCTAAAATAAGTACTAACTCTTGCATCCCAACAATTCTAATACTGGATTTATAACTTGGTTTTTTTAGGGAACCAGGAAAAAAAGTATTATCTTTTATTTCACCAACAACACTTACTTTCATTTGCTCTTTATTAGTAGAGATTATTTCTCCTATTATTTTCTTAGGTCCCTCTTCAAAAACAACATGGATATTCATTAAATTAGCTTGATTACTTAAATCGATATTAAGTGCTACTTCAATAAAATCTTCTGTTATTGACTTTATACTTCCTAACATATCTTCACCTTCTTATTCTAATAAGTATTATAACATAGAGATTTGTCTTTTTCTATAATTTTAAGTGACAAAAAAAGACAGACTTTACAGTCTATCTATATTAATTTCTCTTTAACTCAATGTTTTCTAAATATAAAATTTTATTCATATCATATTTAAAATTAAAAACATAGTAGTCTAACATAGCATGGTCTTCTTAGATATTAAACTTTCTATAGCAAAATCATAATTTTCTTTGGTATTAATTGGTTCACCTTTAGTGATAGGTATAAGTGGTTGGGAACTTCTTTTCTTTTATATTTTAACTTCTTGGCATAACTACTTATTTTTAATCATAATTTTTATTTCTTTTTCTACTTCTAATTGACGATATGTTACTTTACATTGATCAAATAATCTTTTTGATACTACTACTTCATCTGTATGTGAGTACTTATCTGACAGATAAATCACTTCTTTAATTCCTGATTGGATTATTTCTTTAGCACATTCATTACAAGGGAATAAATCAACATATATTTTAGAGCCTTCTAAATCTTTACGACTACCTCTATAATTTAATATAGCATTTCTTTCAGCATGAACAACATATAGATACTTTGTATCTTTCGGATCACCTTCTCTATCCCATGGAAACAATTCATCTTCATATCCATTGGGTGCACCATTATATCCAATTGATAATATACGATTATCGTTCGATACAATACAAGCACCCACTTGTGTTGATGGGTCTTTACTACGCATTGCCGATAACATAGCAACACCCATAAAATATTCATCCCATCCTAAATAATTAGTTCTTTGTTTGTTTTTCTTTTCCATAATACACCTCTGTTTTCAATATACTATATTAAAAATAAAAAGACAACTATTTCGCTGTCTTTTGCTTCAAATTTGGGATTATTTTATTATCTACTATTTTATTTTCAATTAATTCTTTTCGTTGATTAATAATATTTTGATAGGTCTTTTGTAATGATTGGTTACTATCTAGAGATGTATTCCACGAATAAACAGTGAACTCTGTATACTCATCAATAGACTCAACTATTGGTATAAATAAATCACTGTCAAAATCATTATCTGCAGTATATAAAACATTAGTAACCTTATAGTTAGGATTAGGTATTCCTATTATAGCTGTTTTTTGTCCTTTATAAGTTCCTAATCGATACGTCTTATCTAAAGAATTATTAAACTGTTCTACTTCTTTTAAATTATAAGTAGATGGAAAACACTTACTACTAAGTTCTAAACTATTAGGTATTAAGCTTGATATAATATTTTTTTTAGATTTACTTATTTCTTTTAAACTTCTATTTATATCTTGTCTATTTTTTAGTGAATGTGGGTAAATAGTAATTGTTTTGTTTCCTATTTCTTCTTCATTTATATTTTCAAACTCAACTATTGTCATAATATTTTTATTAGTTAATTTAAGAGTATTTATTTCTTCTTGAACTAGCGTATCAGTTAATATGGCTACTATATCATTATTAATGCCAATATAACCAAGTCGATATAAAAGGTTATGCTTTGTACTTATCTCTTTTAATTCAGATAAAGTAATTGTTAAAGGAATGGGATTATTTTCTATTTCTAATTCTTTTGACTTTTGTTGTTTTAATTTAAGTTGGTCTTTTTCACACTTGTCTTGGCGACTAAACAATTTAAAACAGTACATCAATTTCATCTCTTTATCTTCTATTGAAGAAAATATTCTTTTTTCTTGTTCTGTTAGAGGTACTAATGAATTACTAGTTTCAAGTAACTCTTTAGCTTTTTCTATATTTTTCTTATCAATGGAAGTACTATAAATAATATTGACAATTGGTAATAGCAATAAGAAGCTGTCTAACACTCCCTTTAATTTTGAATTATCTTCTTCATAAATATGTTCTCCTGCTTTATCCAATATGCTATTAAATTTACTAGAAGAAAGTTTATTTCCTTTTGTAACAATATCAATCATAAACTTTTTATATCTACTTGTAGTTAATTTAGTGCTTATAACAAATGAAGAAATACTAATACCAAGACCTAGTAAAAAACCTATCATAATTACATCCCCTTTAAAATTGGTTATATTATACAATAAAAGGCTTATTTTGTAAAGAAAAAGAACTATTTAATAAGTTCTTCATGCAATAATTCTTCTTTATTTCCTAAGTCTATATCTAAAATACGATCAACTCGGCAATTTTCAGCTTGTAAGATAGCTTCTACTTTAGATACTGCTTTATCTACTTCGTCGTTTACAACAACATAGTTGTATTTTGATACTTCATTTATTTCTTTATAAGCTGTTTGGAATCTTCTGAAAATCTTATCTTCTGTTTCAGTACCACGAGCAGTTAAGCGTCTTTTTAACTCTTCCATACTTGGTGGCATAATAAAGATGAATATAGCTTCTTCTACTTTATTATTTATTTGTAGAGCACCTTGTACTTCTATTTCTAAAATGACATCAATTCCTTTTACTAATTTTTCCTCTATAGTATTTTTTAGAGTTCCATAGTAATTACCGCTAAACTCAGCATATTCCAAAAACTCGTCATTCTTTATTTTTTCTTCAAACCCTTCTTTTCCGATAAAGAAATATTCAACACCATCTACTTCTTGTCCTCTTATATCTCTTGAAGTACATGATACAGATACCCACATATTAGGATTGTTTTTTACTACACCGTTTATAACAGTAGCTTTTCCTGCTCCTGATGGTCCTGATATAACGATTAGATTTCCTTCTTTTCTAGTTTTGATCATAAAGCCTCCTTAATAATGACTAATTATAACATACTTGTAGTTGTTCTTTCAATAGAAAAAAGACTTGTTAATATTTGTCCTATTACAATTGAAATTAATTACTTTCTCAAACCCTTGTTTTTTTCTATTTTTACGCCATAATTATAATTTTTAGCATTAATTTCATCTGCTTCATCTTCTGTTAGAGCCATTCCAAAACGTATTCTTTCTTCTAAAGAAAGATTATCTAGTTCTGTAGTTAACGCTAATTCTTTTTTTACTGTGTCAAACATCATATTATCGTTTACTTCTGTTTGAAATTCTGGAGGAATAGGTTTCAAAAACCAATCATATACAGAAGGAACCCCTTGTTTTTCAATTGAATTGTAATGTCCTTTTACCGGCATCATCAAATGAACTGCCATAACATGATCATATGCATCTTGTACTAAAGGCTCTTGTCCTAAAATATCTATTAGTTTACTAGTACCATCAAAAGTAGCTAAATATTCAGTTGGGAAAGAATTATGTTTATATTTGTAAATTTTATCCCATAATTCTATTAAACTTCTATTAAAACTATGTGTATAACCACCTGATTTACAGTCTTTAAAAACAGACGCATTCATTTGTGAATATCTATCAAAAAATGATAGTTTTGCTAGTTTGCCATAAACCGTACTATCATCAGTTATTATTGATTGCTTTTGAGCAGCATGTTCTAATTCATGAAACAAAGTTCTTAACACACTGGCATTACCGTAAAAATACTTATTTTCAAAACCCGAAAATAAATCAATTACATCTTCAGTTTTATACTCATGGAAAGTGTCATAATGACAAGCAATAAATTCATCTTCAAAGTGATATCCCATATAGGCATTTTCAATTATAGGGTTGATAGTCCAGAAAAGAGTCTTCCTTACTGTATCCAAATGTTGTTGTTTTAAATACGCATCATAAACTTGATCTAATTCTTCTTGCGACAAAAGTCTTTTAGCCTTTGAAGCATCATATACTAATTTATTGGTTATTTCTATTAAATTCATAATATCCCCCTTTATGTGTTGCTAATTATAACATATTCTAGAAAAAAAGGCAATAAAAAAGAGAGACGCCCTCTCTCTTAGTGATATTGCATCTCTTTACAATTCTAATCTCATGTGTTTTTTATTTTCTTCTTTTACTACTAGACAAAAAGAGTTAGGTAACTCAATAAATCTT
>CAYJHI010000048.1:0-3137 GCA_964370085.1 uncultured Muribaculaceae bacterium
AAAATTTTCCAGCTTCTGTATATGAGGTTGTTATATCTGGTACTTTAAATTCTAGAGGGATTAAACCAACTTATTCTAAGGAAAATAGAGAGTTAGTTGATAAAACTTTAAATGATTTGAAAATAAGCAATCTTCGTAATAAAAGTTTTAGAGAACTATCAGGTGGTCAACAAAGAAGAGTTTTATTAGCTAGAGCAATGTGTTCTACTAGTAAAATATTAATCATGGATGAGCCTATTACTGGTTTAGATCCAAAAGCTTCTAAGGACTTTTATACTTTAATAGATAAAATTAATAAGGAACATAAAATTACAATTATCATTGTATCTCATGATATTAAAGCAGCGATTAATTATGCTGATAAAGTACTTCATTTAAATTCAGAATTAGGTGAGTATTTTTATGGAGATGTTAAGAGTTATAAGAAGAATATTATGAGCGAATACTTTTTGGAGGATAAATAGATGGAGTTTTTTAATGAAATTGGAGAAATGTTTTCATATTTCTTTATGCAAAGAGCTTTTTTAGTAGGAGCTTTAGTAACTATTTGTTCTGCGTTATTAGGTGTTAGTTTAGTATTGAAAAGATATTCAATGATTGGTGATGGTCTTAGTCATTCTGCTTTTGGTACGATGTCAATTGCTGCTGCTTTAAATACGATACCTTTTGTTAAGGAATATATTCCAATTGATCCGACTATTTTTACAATCATTATTGTAATATTGTTAGCATTTTTATTACTTAGAATGAGTAGTAATAGTAAAATTAACAGTGATTCTGCTATTGCGCTAGTTTCTACTACTTTTTTAACGATAGGGATTATTGCTGTTGCGATGACGACAGGGTTAAATACTGATGTTTGTAACACTTTATTTGGAAGTATACTTGCTGTTACCGGAGTAGATGTTACTTTAACTGTTGTTCTGTCTATTGTGGTGGTTGGTTTATTTATATTCTTTTATAATAAGATGTTTACTATTACTTTTGATGAGACTTTTGCTAAAGCCACTGGTGTTAAAGTTGGTCTTTATAATATGTTATTAGCGTTGTTAACAGCTATTACTATAGTTATGGGGATGCAGTTAATGGGAACTTTATTAATATCTAGTTTATTGGTAATACCAGCGTTAACTTCTATGCGTTTATTTAAAACGTTTAAATCAGTTATTATATGTTCTGTTATTACTGCTACTATTAACTTTTTTATAGGTATGACTGTATCGTATTTCTTTAATTTACCTACTGGTGCTAGTATTGTATCAATTAATTTGATTGTCTTTGTTATTTTTGTTATAATTGAAATGATAAAAGGGAGACAAAAATGATTAAGAGACTATTTCTTTTAGGTATGATTTTTGTATTAACTGGATGTAGTTCTTCTACTGGGAAAGGTACTAGTGAAGAAGATATTCAGGTTATTAATGATAAAGTATTTGTAGAATATACTAATGATATGTTTTATAATCCAGAACAATATTCGGGATTTCATATAGAACTTGAAGGAGTTATTTATATGGATTATTTCTTTTTAGCTGAAGGGGAGCCTTTTGTTGTTAGACAAGTGCCCGGATGCTGTGGTGCAGATGGTTATGCAGGTTTACAAATTACTTATGATGGAGAGATACCAGAAGAAGGAACTTGGGTTACTGCTAAAGGTGTTTGGAGTTTAAACTACGATTTAGCTAAGTGGACTTTGGATGTTTATTCGTTAGAAGAAACTGATGAAGGTGATTTATTTTTATTACATTAAAAAAGAACAAGTTTATTTATTTTGTTCTTTTTCTTTGGTTAATAATTCTAATTGTTTTAATATTTTTTTATGATCTTTTTGTAAGTCTTCTATATGTGTGTATAGGGCTTCTAGTATTAATTCACTCTTTAAATCAGTTTTGTAATCATTGTGATTTCGTTTTCTTTCTCTTTCTGTTTCTCTATTTTGGCTCATCATAATTATTGGTGCTTGTAGAGCAGCGATGCATGATAAGACAAGATTCAATAAAATAAAAGGGAATGTATCTATTTCAATTATAAATATGTTTAAAGTAATCCATATTATTAAGAAGGCTATAAAACAGATTATAAAAGTCCAACTACCTGCAACTTTAGTTATAATGTCAGCCATTTTTTGACCAAATGTTTTATTAGAATCAGATTCTTTATCAACGTCTATAGCGACATCTTCTTCTAAAATCATATCAATTAATTCATCATCACTAATTGTTTCTAAATCTTTATTAATTAAGATTTTTGCTATTTCTTGTTTTGTTTTTCTTTTACTCATATTATTCCTACTTTCTTTAATATAATATAGCATATTTATATTTATTAGTCTAATAATTAAGAATTATTTGACAGTTTATTACTTAGTATTGTCGATGTTAGTCTATTTATGTATTGTTTTTTTATCTTAAAAGTGGTATACCTATGTTAGGGTGATAATAATATGACGTGGAAGAAAAAAAGTAAGTGGGATATTTTAATAAGAAGTTCAATATTGATGATACTTTCTTTAGTAATTACTAATTTACTAGCTAATACAACTTTTGATTTTGGAGGATATGCTGTTTTAAATACGGTCTTTATTTATCCTTTTGCATATTTTTTTGCGAATGTAATTACGAAGTATTATGGATGGAAGAAAACGGTAATTGTTATATTAGGTGCGATAGGTTTTCAATCTTTGTTTTTTATTATTAGTAATATGATTATGGACACAGGTATTACCGATCAGATGATTGTTGGTAGTGTAGGAGCGTTTGCAATTAGTCAATTTACTAGTTTAGCTCTGTATGCTAGTATTATTAGACAAAAGAAAGTAGGGTATTTTTATTTAGTAGGTATTTACTTTATTGCATTGTTGTTAGATAATTTAACTTATTTTTCTATAATTGGAACTGATTATGATTTTGGTTTATTTTATATGACAATATTTAGAACTTTAATGGCAATGGGGTTAGTATTTATTGATAAGAGATTTTATCCTAAACCTAAGAAAATTATCACTTAGATATTAAAACAATATGATGTGATTAGTCATATTGTTTTAATTTTGTAAATAATAAATTCATTGATGTTTTTGCTTTTTTTTGTTAATAAGGGATTGTTTTATGAAAATGTATATCATTTTTTAGATAGTA
>CAYJHI010000048.1:3237-6429 GCA_964370085.1 uncultured Muribaculaceae bacterium
TTTTTTGTTAATAAGGGATTGTTTTATGAAAATGTATATCATTTTTTAGATAGTAATGAATATAGTGATAGAAATGTAGAAGAGAAGTTTCTTATCGACAATGAATTATATGATGATAACTTTGTTTGTGATACTATTGTATATGAGAATGGTTCTTTGGAATTTTTTGATTGTAAAATAGAAGTTGATTATGAGAAAACATCTGGTAGTACTGATTTAAATGGTTATATTACTGGAGATCTTAATTTATTATGCCTTAAAAGTAGAGTTTTCTACTTTTTTTTGTTATAATAATTATACTTTTTAATGAGGTGTTTGTATGAAGATAAAAGAGTATTTAAAGGAAATTAAAAGAGTTATTGGATTAGAAACTGAAACTAGGAGAGATTTAATTAAGACTGAGAATCTTTATTATTGTAAACTACGTATGTTATCTGATTATGAGAAAACTTCTTTATTGGGTTTTAATTATAAATTATCTTCTAGTGCATTAATTATAGGTAAAAAGAATGAAGATTCTACTTATAGAGATGTATTAACTGATACTGAGTATTTTGGAGAAGATGATATTAGGCCTGTTGTTGGAGATTTTTTTGTTACTGGAGTTATACCTATTAAAACAGATAGAGATTTTATTTCAAAAGAAGAATTGAAAGAGTTGTTACTCATATCTAGGAGTAATCTTGCAAGAGAAGGATTTAAGAAAGATAATCGAGTTTTTAAAAAGTATAATTGTGGTAATAAAGAAGTAGCTGCTGATTGTTATGTGTGTGGAGAGGTAGAATATGAATCATTGTTGGTTAACGTTAATCATTATCCAGTGTGTAAAAAATGCTACACTATGACTAAGGGGAATAGTAAAAAAATATAGATTTTATATAGTTAAAGTATTGCTTGCAAATTATTTTGCAAGTTTTTTATTAAAAAGTATTGACAAAACTAGTGTGTTATTAATATAATGTTAATAACAACGAACAAGTTGTAATTATTTTGAAAGGTGTTATTAACAAAAAGATAATAACAGTGATTGTGATGAGTGAATTAGAATTAATGAAAAAGAGTAAAAGAATGTTAGTGGTAGTAGATATGGTTAAAGGATTTGTTACTGAAGGTGCACTTGCATCAGAGAGAGTGGAAAGAATAGTTCCTGATTGTGTTCGATTAGTGGAAGATGCACTTGCTCATGGAGATTCAGTTGTCTTTGTTAAAGATTGTCATACTGAAAATTCAGTGGAGTTTAAAAGTTTTCCTCCACATTGTATTAAAGGCACTAGGGAAGCTGAAATGGTAGATGAGTTAATTTCTTATGAAGATAAGGTCTTTGTAGTAGAGAAAAATGCTATTAGCGTGATTGCTAGTAAGTATTATAATGAAATACTTGATAGTAGTTCTAACTTAGAGTTAGTTGATTTTATTGGATGTGAGGCAGATATGTGTGTACTTGGTGCTTCTATTCCGACTAAGAGTAAGTTTGATAATGAAAATAGAGATGTTAAAGTTAGAACTTTAATGGAAGCAGTAGAAACATTTGATGCTGATTTTCATCCAGGAGATGATAGTTTGAATATGGCTTATAAAGTTATGAGTGGTGTTGGAGTAGAGTTAGTTAAAAAATATGAAAGAGGTAATAAAAATGGAAAATAATATGAATAGATTAGTTAGAGATTATACACTTAATACAGATCAATATCAGATAGCGATGATGTATGCTTATTTTAAAGAAGGGAAGCATAAGCAAACTGCTGTATTTGATTTATTTAATCGTAAGTTTCCTGAAGGTATGGGTTATACGATTATGGCTGGACTTGATAAAATAATTCCTTATATTGAGAAACTTCATTTTAGTGAAGATAGTATTTCTTATTTAGAAGATTGTGGGTATGATCAAGATTTTATTGATTATATGAGAGACTTTAAATTTAATGGAACTATTAAGGCAATACCTGAGGGTACTCCTATATTTCCTAATACGCCTGTTATTACAGTAGAAGCATCTTTGTTAGAAGCACAGATTATTGAAACTTATATGTTATCTGTTATAAATGGAGCGACTTTAACGACCGGGAATGCTCGTAAGATAGTTGAAGCTAGTAACGGTAAGCCTGTTTTAGAATTTGGTTCTAGAAGAGCAGTTAATCCAGAGAGTTCACTTGATGGAGCAATTTATGGTTATATGGCAGGATGTGTTGGTACTAGTAATGTTATGGCTGCTAGAATGATGGGTATTAAACCTAGTGGAACACAAGCACATAGTTTTATTGAAGCATTTGAAGAAGAATTAGATGCTTTTAAGTCATTTGCAACTAGTCAACCTAATAATTGTACATTACTTGTTGATACTTATGATACTTTAAAGAGTGGTGTACCTAATGCTATTAAGACATTTGAATGGATGAGAGATAATAATATGCCTATTGATAACATTGGTATTAGAATAGATTCAGGAGACTTAGCTTATCTTTCTAAAGAATCTAGAAGAATGCTTAATGAAGCTGGTTTTGGTAATACTAAAATTGTCTTAAGTAATGGTCTTAAAGCTGAAACAATTGAATCATTATTATTACAAGGAGCTGACTTTGATGTACTTGGAGTAGGAGATAACATTGCGAAACCTGAAGGTAATATGGGATTTGTTTATAAATTAGTTGCAGTTAAAGAAGATGATAAATATATTCCGCGTATTAAGTTAAGTGGTGATTCGTTTAAAGTTACTAATCCAGGATATAAAAAAGTATACAGAGCATACTCGAATGATACAGGTTTTGCACTTGCTGATATTATTACTTTTCATGATAAAGAGATAAATAGTGAGAAGATAGATATTGTTAGTTTTTCTAATAATAGTGATCGTACTACTATTACTAACTTTAAATTAAGAGAATTACAAGAGACTATTTTCTCTAATGGTAAGTTAGTATATGATGTGCCAAGTGTTAAAAAAGTGAGAGATTATTGTAATGAAGAGATGGCTACAATATATCCTGAAGTTAAAAGAACACTTAATCCTCATATTTACTATGTAGACGGAACAGAAGATTATGTTGATTTTAAAAATGATATGATTGTTAAGACTAAGAGTAAAGTAAGAGGTAAGTAATGAGAAAAGAAAAAAGTTTATTACTTAATCAATATATAGAAGAATTGAAGACTATTAAAAGAGAACTTGTTGTTGATAATAAAAAAAGTTTTTTA
>CAYJHI010000049.1:0-6326 GCA_964370085.1 uncultured Muribaculaceae bacterium
GCATTTACTATTGTTGTATTAAATATTGACAAAGCAACAGTCAATACAACTAATATCATACCTAATATTTTATTCATCTTTTTTTTCATAATTTTCCCCTCTCGTTAATGTGCATATTATACCACAATCACTAAAAAAAAGCAATAACATCTACACAAAACTTTCCTATACTAATATCATACCTATTTTTTAAGTTTTTTTCAAGTTAAATTGGTAAAAAAAAAGAAAAGTCATATTGAAATTACCTTTCCTTTATCAATTTTTTTTGTATTACTATTATTATGTAATACATTACCCAAGATAATAGTGCTAAAATCACTACTGATGTTATAACTAAATTTATATTGAACACTTGTGAACCATATATTATCAAGTACCCTAATCCTTCTTTTGATACTAATAATTCTCCCATAATTACTCCTACTAGAGACATACTTATATTTACTTTCATAGTATTAACAATATTCATCATATTATTTGGAATTACTACATTTATAAAAATTTGTGTTTTACTTGCATTAAATGATTTAAGTATTTTAATATAATTATTATTGGTAGATATAAAAGCATTATATATGTTTATTACTGAAATAAATACACATATCAATAATGCCATGAATATAATCGATGAAGTGTCTGCTCCTATCCAAATTATTATTAATGGTCCTAAGGCTACTTTAGGAATTGAATTAATTATTGTTAAATAAGGTTCAATTATTTTAGCAATTGTTTTGTTCCACCAAAGTATTGTTGCTACGATTATTCCAATTAATGTGGCTAGGGTAAAACTAATTAATGTTTCATATATTGTTGCAAATATGTGGTTAAATAAATTATTATTTTCTATCAAATTTTTTATTGTTTCCACTATTTCTTTTGGACTGGATGTTAAAAATGTATTTATCATTTCTAAGTTTGCTAATAATTGCCACAATATTAAAAACGATATTGCTAATCCTATTTGCACAATCAAAATTATTCTTTTTTCTTTTTTTATCCTCTTCACATGGTTTAAATGTTCTTTGCTATATGTGTACATCTAAATCTCTCCATAATTTTTCATAATAGTAATTAAACTCTTTACATTTTCTATTGTGAATTGGACTTTTTTTATCTGTTAGTGAAATATCGTAAATATTTTTTACTTGTGCTGGTCTTTTGCTTAGAACTATTACTCTATCTGACAGACTAATAGCTTCTGCTATGTCATGTGTCACCATTATAACGGTCTTTTTTTCTTTTTTTATTATTTTATAAATATCATCACTTAATGCTAATCTTGTTTGATAGTCTAGAGCACTAAATGGCTCATCTAATAATAATATATCTGGATCAATAGCAAGCGTTCTAATAAGGGCTACTCTTTGTCTCATACCTCCTGAAAGTGAATTTGGATAATCATTTATAAATTCTTTCAAGCCATAATCTTCTAGCATTTTTATTGTTTTTTTTCTATTTTGTTCTGTTAATTTTCTTTGTATTTTCAACCCAATCAGACAATTATCTAAAACTGTTAGCCAGGGAAATAACGAATCTTTTTGTAACATGTACCCTATTTGTGGATTTTGCTTATTATACTGTATTTTTCCATCTGATTTACTTTCTAATCCTGATAATATGGATAAAACTGTGGATTTTCCACAACCGCTTGGGCCTACTATTGATATGATTTCTTCTTCATTTATATCCAGGTTAAATTTATCTACTGCTACTAATTCACCTTTAAGATCATGATATACTTTTTTTAAACCTTCTATTTTTAGTAGATATTTCATTTATTCAGGTATATGCACTAATTCTTCATATTCTACTCTTTGAGTAAGAACAGATGATGATTCCATTATATCTTGTAGGTGATCAAATGATTCTTTTGTTAAAGTTGTATCTATAGCCCATGCTTCTATACCTCGGTATCTTTCAACTACTTTTGCAATATCGTTGATTGTGATATCTGGAAATTCTGTACTTATTGCTTCTGCTACTTCTAAATCTGTATGGCTATATACAAAATCAATTCCTTTTTGAATTGCTCGATTAAACTTTTCTATTATCTCAGGATTATCTTCAATGTAACTTTTTCTAGCTTGGTATGTTGTATATGGAACATTACCTCCTAGTTCTCCTAATGATGCTACTACATGTCCATATCCTTCTTCTTCAATTTGTAATGCTGTTGGTTCAAATAAGTTAACATAGTCTCCTTCTCCCGATATAAAAGCTCCACTCATTGAGGCAAAATCAATTGATGTATCTACTATTAAGTCTGTTTCTGGATTAATTCCATTTTCTTTAAGTACCCATTCAAATGTCATTACAGGCATTCCTCCTGGTCTACCTGCTATTACTTTTTGTCCTTTTAAATCTTCCAATGTAAATTCTTCATTTGGTTCTTTTGAGACAATAAATGACCCATCTTTTTGTGTTAGTTGTGCAAATGTTTGTAAGTAATCTTTTTCTCCTTCGTTGTATATATATATTGTTGCTTCACTTCCGGCAAAACCTATTTGTACATCATTAGACAGTACTGCCGCTGTTACTTTATCAGCGCCTGGAGTTAATACTAATTCAACATTTAATCCTTCTTCTTCAAAATATCCTTGTGTTAGTGCTACATATTGTGGTGCATAAAAAATACTATGTGTTACTTCTGCAACTTTTATTTCTATAAGATTTTTTTCTGTATTATTATTGAAATTTAATAAAACGCTTCCACCTATAATAACTATTAATAATATAGCTGTTATAGTTGTCCATATTTTTGACATATTATTCCTCTCTTTCAAAATATTATACGTTTGATATTAAATTTGAGTTACAAAAAAAAGAGTAATATTACTCTTTATTAGCAAATATTTCTCTTGCTTCTGCTAAAGCTGCATGTGTTCCTACATCATAGCAAATACCATCAGTAAAACAATAAGCATACATTGGCATTTTTTGATATAGGTATTGTGGAAATCTACCAGGTGAATCTGGATTATTCCCTTCTTCTAAATATGTTTTAATCATAGGAACGATATTTTTTGGATAAAAATATGTTGCCCACACTCTAACATTACTATTTGGATTTTCTGGTTTTTCCACTAAATCATGAATTTGATTTTCTTCATCTAACTTTGCAACTGCAAAACTCTTTATATACTCTAAATCATCACAAGTGTCTGCTAATACAACAGGTGCTTTTTTCAAGTTATAGAAATCTACTGCTTTTTTTAATGAATAATCATATAGATTATCTGCTGCAATAATTATTAAGTCATCATCTATTTTCATTTGATCAATTGTATATTGAATATCCCCAATAGCACCTAGACGATCATCATTTGATGTCGTATTGTCATCTAACACTATAATTGGTTTTAATTTGTTTTTTCTTTCTTCATTCCATTTAACAAAGTGTTCATAATAACGATGATTAGTTACTAAATAAACTTCATCTATTTCATCTATTACATTTATTTGTTCAATGTTATAGTCTAAAATTGTTTTACCTTCTTTTATTTCTAATAAATGTTTTGGAAAATTTTCTGTTAATGGAAATAATCTCGTTGCATATCCTGCACATAATAAAATACATTTCATTTTTTGTTATACTAATTTTAAACTCGACTTACTGTTCAAGTTTAAATCAGCTCTCCTTCCTTCTTGTTGAGCATAATAAGCAGCGGCTGCTATCATAGCGGCATTATCAGTACAATACAAAAATTTTGGTACTGTAAATTCTATTTGTTTTTCTTCACAAAGTTTTTGCAAATTTTCTCTGATAGCACTATTAGCTGCTACTCCTCCTGCTAATATAAAATTTCTAACTTGATATTCTTCAAGAGCTTTTTTTGTTTTTGATATAATAATATCCACAACGGTTTGTTGAAAAGAAGCTGCTAAATCTTGATGATTAATTTCATTTCCTTTTTGAACTTCTTTATGATTCAAATTAATTACGGCACTTTTCAATCCACTAAAACTAAAATTATAACTGTTATCATTTAATGGTAATGGTAACTTATAACTAGCCTTACCTTCTTTGGCTAATTTATCAATTTTAGGACCTCCTGGATATCCTAACCTGGCTACTCTTGCAACTTTATCGTAACACTCTCCTACTGCATCGTCAAGTGTTCCTCCTATTTTTTGAAAACTAAAATGCTTTTCCATTAAAATAAACTCTGTATGTCCACCACTTAAAACTAAGGCTAGTAAAGGAAACTGCAACTCTCTTTCCAAGCTATTTGCATATATGTGTCCTGCTATATGATGAACGGGAATTAATGGTTTATCATAGAGATAAGCTAATGTTTTGGCTGCTTGTAACCCTACTAATAATGATCCTATTAAACCAGGTCCTTCTGTTATAGCTATTGCATCTATTTGTTCTATGGTCATTTTTGCTTTATCTAAACACTCTTCAAGTACAATGGTAATATTTTTAATATGATGTCTACTAGCAATTTCTGGGACAACCCCTCCATATTCTTTATGTACATCTATTTGGGTAGAAATAACTGTAGCAATTTCTTCATGACCATTTTTCACTATGGCACACGATGTTTCGTCGCAACTACTTTCTATCCCTAGTATATATATATCCTTCATTATTTCACTTCCTTCAACATCAAAATACCATCTTCATTATTGTAATATTTTTCTCTAATTGCTTTTCTTTCAAATCCTTTTTTATTGTATAGTTTTATAGCAGCTTCATTATTGATATTTACTTCTAAGGTAATATTTTCTGTTTTTTGTTCCTTAGCTTCTTTTAATAGATAATCTATTAAACTTGTACCTACTTTTTTCCTTCTATGCTTGTCTGATACCATTATCATATCAATTTCCATTCGCTCATATATTACTGTATATACTAAAAAACCAATACACTCATTAGTTTCTTCTATACTGGCAATTAATAATTTGGAAAAGGGATTTAAATTATTAATTTTATAATTAAATATTTCTTCAATTAACTTATGATTATTACTGGGAATTATTTTCATTTTTACGTTCCTCAGCTTCTGTTAATTTTAAATATAGAGGCTCTACTAAATGACAATTAATACTTCTATTTTTATTGTCATTTAGATATTTTATTATTTTCAAATAATTTGGTTTATAACTCACCTTATTATAACCTTCACAAATATCTTCCATTGTTATAATTACATAGTTTTCTTTGTTTTTAATATTTTGTAATAACTCTTCTGTTTTCATATGTTGTTTAGGTAATACTTCACACATTTTTTTATCATATATAGCTGTAAATACATATCCTCTTCTAGCATCTATTGCAGGAATTAAATAGTCATAATTGTCAGTTGACAAGGCCATAACTTCCAAACTACTAATGGTTTTAATGGGAATATTAAAAGTCCAAGACCATGTCTTTGCTATTGTCAATCCTACTCGTATTCCTGTAAATGATCCTGGTCCGTTTACAGCAATTATTTCTTTTACATCATTCTTGTCTACTTTTGCTTTATCTAACATCTCTTTTATTTTAACTAAAGAAAAAGCAGACATGTCTTTGCCTAACTCTTCGTTTATAACTCCTAATAAGTTCTGGTTGTCAATTATAGCAGCATACAAAAAGCTAGATGATGTGTCTATATATAAAGTCATTATAAAACCGCCTCACATACTTCTTCATATTCCTTACCGTATGGTATTAATTTTATTGAACGTGAATTTTCATCTATTACTTTAATGTTAATTTCTAAATAATGTTCTGGTAAAATATCTTTAATCATGTCAGACCATTCAATAATAGTAACTCCACCTTTGTTAAAGTACTCTTCTATACCAATATCAGAATTGCTAGTTAAACGATATACGTCCATATGATATAAAGGTAATTCACCTTCTAAATATTCTTTAATAATATTGAAAGTAGGCGAAGTGATTGTTTCTTCTATCGCCATTGCACTCGCAAAGCCTTTAGTAAAAACTGTCTTACCACTTCCTAAATCACCATTCAAACAAATAACCATGTTTGGAAATTTTTCTGATTCTATATTTTGTGCTAAAAGCACTGTTTCTTTTTCATCTCTTGTTGTAATTTTATAATCCATTTCTATCACCACCTCTATTATATAACAAAAAAAAGATCTAATACAATCATATTAGACATTTATATATAAAATATTTACATTTAAACAAAAAAAAATACTTGGCAACGTCCTATTTTAGCATACACTATCGTCGGCGCAAAGAATCTTAACTGCTGTGTTCGAGATGGGAACAGGTGTACCATTCTTGCTATCATCACCAAGTAAATATTTAGAGAAATAATTCTCTGAAAACTAAGATATTGTTTATTCATCAAATTAACAAAA
>CAYJHI010000050.1:0-6190 GCA_964370085.1 uncultured Muribaculaceae bacterium
TGTTCTGATGAATTACTTTCACTACTTTGTTGTTCATTAGAATTTTGTTCACTACTTGATTCGCTAGATTCGTTACTCTGTTCTGATGAGCTATTTTCATTACTTTGTTGTTCTTCATTTGAACTTTGTTCATTATTCGATTCATTTGACTCATTACTTTGTTCTGATGAGCTGTTTTCATTACTTGTTTGCTGTTCTTCACTAGAACTTTGTTCATTATTCGATTCATTTGACTCATTACTTTGTTCTGATGAGCTATTTTCATTACCTAGTTGTTGTTCTTCATTTGAACTTTGTTCATTACTCAATTCATTTGACTCATTACTTTGTTCTGATGAACTGTTTTCATTACTTGTTTGCTGTTCTTCACTAGAACTTTGTTCATTATTCGATTCATTTGACTCATTACTTTGTTCTGATGAGCTATTTTCATTACCTAGTTGTTGTTCTTCATTTGAACTTTGTTCATTACTCAATTCATTTGACTCATTACTTTGTTCTGATGAGCTATTTTCATTACTTTGTTGTTCTTCATTTAAACTTTGCTCATTACTAGATTCATTTGATCCATTACTTTGTTCTGATGAACTACTTTCATTACCTAGTTGTTGTTCTTCACTAGAACTTTGCTCATTATTACTTTGGTCATATTCTGGATTAACTATATTTTTTATATATCGCCATAATCGCATAATACACCTCCTAAAACTTGCTTTGTAGTTATATACAATAACATATAAAAAAAAGAAATTCAACTTGATTTTAAAATTAAAAGTGTTATAATAACAATTCATAAAGTGAGGTTACCTATGCAAAAAAATATATTAAATAAAAATGCAACTACTACAACCACTCTCTCATACTCAAATTTAAAAGATAGTGAAGAAATAATTGTACCAAATCATATAACAAAAATTGGTAAAAGTACATTTGAAAATTTTAAAAATATTAAACGAATTATCTTACCCGAAGGATTAATAGAAATAGATGAAGAGTCTTTTAAAAACTGTACCCATCTTGAAGAAATAGTAATTCCTTCCACTTTAAAAAAGATTCATAAAAACTCTTTTGAAAATTGTTATCGACTAAAAAATATTAACTTACCAGAAAGTTTAGAAATAATCGAAGAACAAGCTTTTAAAAATTGTTCAAGTTTAGAAGAAATAACTATTCCCAAAAATATTATTAATTTACCAAATTACTTGTTTTCAGGATGTACTAATTTAAAAGAAGTTAATTTATCTGATAAAATCACAACTATACCTGAAGGCTTCTTTCATAAATGTAAAAACCTAAACTTTAACTTTTCTAATAATATTCAAATCATTGAAGAATTTGCTTTTGACACATGTCATAGACAAAGCATTTTTCCTAAGAGTGCTAGTATAATAGGTGCTGGTGCTTTTAAAAATTGTCATAGTTTAAATGAAATAGAATTAAATTCTAAAATAAAATTCATCGAAGCTGAAACTTTTTTAGGATGTACTAATTTAATTAAAGTATCTCATGAAGGAACGTTAAGAACAGGAATTGCAGCATTTAAAAATTGTTATCGACTAAGTGATATACCAGATAATATATTAGGATACGAAGATCAATCTTTTGAAAATTGCCGAAGTATTAAATCTTTAACTCTACGTACTCCACATATTTCAAATGCTTGTTTCAGAGGTTGTACTAGTCTTGAATCAATCAAAAATCCAGCAATCATAACAAGTATGGATAGTAATGCTTTCGCAAATTGTACTAGTTTAAATAATGTTTATCTACCACATTGTTATGAAATTGAAAGTGAAGTTTTTAATAACTGTACTGGATTAACTAACATAGAATTATCTCCTTTTACTAAAAAAATAGGATATCGATCATTTTATAAATGTGAAAATATAACTAATTTTAACTTGCCACAATCTTTAGAAGATATTGGAAAAGAAGCTTTTAAATATTGTAACAGTATCAAATCAATCACTATACCTATGAATATAGAACATCTTAATAATGGACAATTTTCAGCTATGGCATCATTAGAAACAATAAACATCGATCCGCGAAATAAACATTTACACACACCTGATAATAAAATCGTTTTTGACCGTTTGGAAAATGTCATAATGTATGCTGCTGGTAATAAAGATAAAAAATATTCTTTAAAACCATTTTGTTATGAAGAAAACTCAGCTAGGATAATACCAATTAAATCCATAAATGACTATGCCTTCGCGGGTGCTAAACATTTAGAAGAATTAATAATATGCTCATGTACAGATTATATTGAGCCATCATCTTTTGATGAATGTGATAATCTTAAAAAACTAACGATCGAACGAATACCGTTATATTCTTCGCATAGTATATCAAATCAAATGTTTTTTGATTTTGAAGAAAATAAAAGCAATTTTCTTTCACCATTAAGAGAGCTTGAATATAGAGGTGATTTTACTCATGTCTCAGCACAAAACACCACTATTTTAGATAATATAACAAAACTAAAAATATCTTCTAAATCTCCACTTACAATAAGATCACATTCATTTTTAAAATTAACTAATCTGGAGAAAATAACTATTACAAACAATATAATAAGTATAGAAAAAAATAGTTTTCATCCTAATACTATGTTTGAATACGATTTATCTAATTATACTTGGTTAGATCATACCGGTGAAAAAATAGATTTCACTAATTATAAAAATTTAGAAGAAATAAAAAAGACAAAGGTAATAAAAGACTTTGTTAAACTTGATTCTGTAAAATTAGCAAGTGATTATTCAGTAATTGAGTATGAAAAAGATAACTTTTTACTTATTTCTGAAAATAATGTTTACTATCTATCAAAAGAAATAATAAATAGTTATAATGGTTGTAACGATGACATTAAAAATCCTGCCTTATTTATTAATTATCTTTTATTATTAAAAAAATATGATATTAAAGACAAAGAACTAATTAATTCATTACTAATTAACAACTTTGAGCCAACTTATTTAGAAGAATTATTTAAAAGAATTAAAAATAGTAATGAGTTTACTAATAAATTAAAGTCTTTACAATCTTCAAATAACACCCTTTATTTACTGGAAAACCCTAGTCAATTACTACCTAAATTAGATTTATTAGTGAAATTAAATGAAAATGAACCTACACTATATTTAAGTAGTACTCTAAGTTTATTTACAAATGAAGTTTTCGAAAATTTAGTAGTAAATCACAAAGAAGCATTTATTAAATACTTAACTTATATAAATAGAATAAAACCTCAAAATGATGTTTTATTCAGTCCTGTGTTTGGACATAAAATTGCTATTGTTATTCAAGATATAAACAATTATTTTAGAAATAATACTAGTAATACCGTTGCTAGTCTTATTATAGATATGGAACAAGCAGATAAAACTTCTAGTTTTTTATATAATATAACAATAAGTCAATCAAAGTCACCTCTTCGTACAAAGTTTATAAAAAACTATGACGCTCATTTACAACGAGTTATAAATGCAAGTAATGTTTTAACAACAGAAAATAATGCAAACATATCAGATAATCATCAAAACTTTATTGACCTATTAAATTTATTAGAAGCAATTGGAGGTTTAGAAGATGATCCGATTACAAGACAAAAAGCCTGTAATTTTGTTACTGAAAATATTTTTAATTGTACAATGCCTAATGGTGAGACAAATAATAGAAGATTAATTGGTAACGATATTCATAGATTTTTTAATTTTAATGAAGATACTACTAAATACGATAAAGATTTCGCAGAATTTTTCATTCATAATTACAATGACTTAAAAAATATAAATATCTTTAATCATAATGCTATACCAGAAATATACGAAAACTTTGATGAAATAAAAAAAGTGTCTATCGCTGATAATGGTAGCAGAAGACAATTAAAAGTAACTCTAGAAAGATGTAAACGCTACTTTGAAAACGATTTTAATATATTTGCTAATCAAGAAGATAAAGAAATAATTGAGAAAATATCAAAATGGTGTAGAAAAATTGAGGTAGTCAAAGAAGGAATTAAAATTATAAAAGAAGCTAAAGAGTTGAATCCACCTAGAAATATTTTTACTAAAACTAAAACTGATGAGAACAATAATTTAGTTTTTGATAACAGTTCAGATAATGATTTAAAAGAGCCAATTAGAGAGGACTTCTCTTATGAATGGCTACCAAAACAAGATCCATATAATTTAGTATTAGGTAACTATTGTAATTGTTGCGCACATATGAATGGTGTTGGTAGAGGAATAATGCATGCAAGCATCAACAGAAACGATTGTCAAAATCTAATTATAAGAGATAATGTAGGTGAAATAATCGGTAAAGCAACGCTTGCTATTAACAGAGAAAGAAAATATGGAGTATTTAATACGTTTGAGTCTACTATTAATAAAAGAAGTGATAATGATTTAAATAATTTATATAATGCACTTATAAGGGGAACAGATGCTTTTATTGAAGCTTACAATAGTAATAATGAAGAAAATAAATTACAAACAATAACAATGGGAACCGGTAGCAATACAATATTAAAAAGACTTCGACAAAATCATGAAACAACAAATGTTTTATCATCAATAGATTACAGTAATCACAATCCTATTTCGTCAGCATACAAAGGAAATTGGCAAGATGGACAAGTTTTAATTAAAAAAATATAAAAAGAACTACTACATATTGTTAATAGTTCTTTTTTACTTATATAAATAATTTTCAACACTATATTAATTAAGCAGAAAACTATAAACAAAACGTTCACTTTGAATGTATCAAATTATAGTTTTTTTAAAAATATATAACCCCTTCCATATTTATCTTTACCACATTTCTTTTCCTCTTTATTTTCTATTGTAGCTTCATAAATTAACTCACATCCAAGATTTTCATAAAATCTATAATTACATGCTTCCTCTGTTAATATCATTAATGTTTTAAGATGATTCTTTTTAGCTCTAGTAAAAACCTCTTCTATTAACTTTTTGCCTATCTGTTTTCCTCGATATGCCTTGTCAACGATAAGTATTGATATTTCCCCATCTACTTTATCTTCTATTTCCTTTGATGCAAAACTATAATTTGCTTCATATTCTTTTAAACCTGGTAAAATTTTAATTTTTTTGCTTTTATATAATCTATTCCTAATAAATTTAAATAGTCTTTTTCTAACTCTATGCTTATTTGAACCATTTTTAGAATAACCACAATAACCTATTAATTTACCACGTTCTTTATATTTAACAAGTTCTTCTGAAACACATAAAACCTCCATCAAATATATCCAAGCACAAATATTACCTTCAGATTTTGATAATGTTTTACCTAAATCCCACTCATTACTTAGCATACCAACTGCTTCTTTTAATTCAAAAATATTCAACACAAACAATTCACCTCGCCTATTTTATATTTTAATGTTTCTACCATATAGCATTACAATTCATCATTGAGATAATCGAATATATTCTTATATATTCATATTCACCCAAGATCGTTATTATTAATACATTACTTACTCTTTGTTCTAACAATTTCAAATCATAAGGTATTTAATTTTAATTCCATTAAATTATCATAGATTTAAAGCCAAATTTCTTATACATATTAATTGCAATTTGATTATCTGTCCCTAAAATAACTTTTGAAACTTGATACTTACTAGCTATATTATTCTTAATCTTTATTTCTCATTTTTTTAAATCGTATTACATTAATAATTGAAAATATTGCAATATATATTACTACTATCATTATCATAGCAAACATTGTTAATTGTTCTTTATTTATAAATAACTCATATCCATATATATCAGCCAAATCACCGCTTAAAATTTCTGACGGCATTCCAGTTTTATCTATATTCATAAAAAAGATTTGTCTAGAAATTGATGTAATTGGTACAAATGGTAAGAAAGTGAATATTTTTGATATAGCATCCCCTAATATACCAACAGGAACATAAGCTCCACATAGAAAACCTATTAAAGTACCCAATATTGTTCCTACTGCTCCCATAGATTGTTCCTTTTTAATAAAGGATACAATTATAAGTACAAAAACATTCCCTAGCAAAATAGATAAAATCATTAAACCAATAATTGCTAGAAATTGATTTAAACTAAATAACAATCCATATATAAAGTAATAATAACCTACTAAAAATATAATATACACTGATATCAAT
>CAYJHI010000051.1:0-5787 GCA_964370085.1 uncultured Muribaculaceae bacterium
TTATCTAATTGATAAGTTTCACTACAAATAACTTGAGACTTACCTTCTTCATTGTTTCTATTATCTTCTACTAGTACACAAATTTGATTTGTTGCACTACTATTTTTGATTTTCACTTCATTATCTTGAGGTAATTCTTTTTTAGGTGTACATGGTTCTGTATCAACACAATATAATGTTGCTTTAATACCTGTATTACTATAATCAGTTACGTCAACGATAACATTAAAGTTCTTTTTAGCCCATCCGTTTTCATTGAAAACTTTGTCAACTTCTTTTTCTAATACAAAGTCTACAGTTGGAGCATCTGCTTTAACAATAATTGTTCTAGTTGCAATTGTCTTATTACCGGCATTATCAAATACTTTATATTGTACTTCATAAGTACCAGCTTTTGTTAAATCTAATTTAATTCCATTAACTTTTTTATCTAATTCAACACCTCTAGTAGTATTAACTCCAGATGATTCATCTGATACTTCTACTCCAGTTGTAAAATCGATATCTTTAAAAGCTGTATTGATTTCTACTTCAATTGTTTCTAATCCAGTAATTACTGGTTTAGTTTTATCAATATAGTATGGGTCAGTACAACTAATTTCACTTAAAGTTCCATCTACATACTCTACTTGAGCACATAATCTTTGGTTAATACCTTCTTTAAGTATTTCTTTGTAGTTTAGTCCCATTGAATCAATTGTTGAATAGTTTTCAGTAGTAGTTAAATTAGGAGTTTCATCAGTTGTTACTCCCCAACTTATTGTACTGATTTCTTTTTGTAAATTTGTAGCGATAATAGCAATTCTAATGTTAGTATCACTCCAATTTTTACCATTTAATGATTCTTTTAACACTTCAAAATTGATTGTTAAACCATCTTCATCTGGTGTTGGTTCTTCATTTTCCTCATCAGTTTCATCAGTATCGTCACCTGGTACTACCACTGGTGGTATTACTGGATCTCCAACAAAACCAATTCCTCCATCACCAAATGGTAATAGAACAGTGTCATCTTCTGTTGTACCACTGTTATCTGCTGTTTCATCATTATTTCCTTCATTGTTTACCGGTGTAAGTCCTTCTTCACCAGGATTCGCAAATGTAAAGATAAATAAACTCATGAAAATAAATAAGGCAATGGCTGTTATTTTTCTCTTACTCATAATTTTCTCCTCTTTTTAATTTTATTTTATTCAATCACTTTAAATTCATTTAAAGGCCAAATCTTAATTAATGTTTTTCCAATGATATCTTCTTTAGGAATAAGCCCTATGTCTCGACTGTCTAATGAGTCTCCTCTGTTATCTCCTAAAACTAAATACATATCTTCTGGAATAGTCTCGTGTCCTAAGTCACTGAGTTTAAAATCATCTGTTATCATTCCTTCATAGATGTTTTCTGTATAAGCTTTATCATCTATATATAAGATGTTATCTTTATACTCTATTTTCTCACCAGGAAGTCCAATTATTCTTTTGATCAAGAACTTTGAATCATCATAACTGAGTGCTACTACATCATTTCTTTCTACTCCAAAAAAGACATAATGTACTTTGCTTAACAATAATATATCTCCATCTTTTAAGGTAGGTTGCATTGAAGGCCCCACTACTTGTTGTAAAGAGATAACATATATTACTAAAACTAATATTATAACGATAACAATTAGGTATTTAGATGCATCTATAAAGAATTCTTTTATATCTCTAAAATCCATATTATTCTTCTCTCATTTCTATGAAGAATGGTCCAAACTCTCTAGCTGTAATTGAATCTCTTTCATAGTTATAAACTTTATAACCAAGTCCTATGCATTCCGTTACTTTACCATCTTCATATTCATATTCTTTTTGTTCAATGCAGAACCATGGATCATTTTCAGTTCTAACCATGATAAATTCAATTATCCAAATAACTGCTAAACCGATAATAGCAATCCAAAATACGAAATTAAAAATAGTTTTAATAATTGAAAAGTTTTTTTCTTTATCAGTGTACATACTCTTATCTTCCATCATGTAAGCCTCCCCTCATTATAATTTTACCAAACTGTCGTTTGTAAGTCAATCAAACTGTGCAATTCACTACTTGTTTTTAGACATAGTCCTAGTAACAATCTAGTATTGCCTATATTACCACAAAATCTACATTTTTGCAACACTTTTCTTCTTTTCAACCTTTTTCTGGTTTCTTTTGTGATTTTTGTTTAAGTAGAATATCAATATTGTAGTAGACATTATTGATATAAAAATTCCAATTGATATCCCTGGTTGCTGATATGTAAATTCTATTTCATACTCACCTGGTTCTAATTCAATTCCTAAAAAAGTATCATACAACTCTTTTGTTTCAACTGATTTTCCATTTACTTTTACTTGCCATCCTTTTTCATATGGAATAGAAGTAAATAGAGTATTAGTTTCATTTACTACTATATTTGCTTTAACATACCCATCCTTAAAAGTAGTTGTATTTAGTTGTTCTTCTTTTAACACCTTTATATGTTGGTCTAAGTTATCTCGATTTAATACAAATAATCTAGGATTATCTATATCAAACTCTCCTTCTTCTGGAATATAGTAGTTAAAACTAAGATTATTACTATCTGTATAATAGGTATGTAAATAGAAATTATTGGTAGAACTGGTACCTACTTTTTTAAAGTATTCATTATTTATATATATATCATAACTGCTATTTTCTTTAATATTGGTTTTTTCCAAACTAAAGAAATATTGGTTCTTTTTATCATATGAGAAAGTTCCATCTTCGTTTACTACTACTTCTTGATATACATCTAAATCTAGTCCACTCATACTTTTAATTAATTCATTTTGATTTAAAAACGATGACTCGGTTGTAGTTACTTCTGTATTTTTACTCATGTATCCAATAGATAAAGCATTTGTATTTTGATATGTCGTTTCGTACAGATTATCATAATAATATAGTGGATAATTAGATATAAGATATTCTATTCCTAAAATACTATCTAAAACTGGCAGTGGAATATAATCATAATCAAAAGTTGAGGCTCCATATCCGTATATATTATAAAAGTCACTATTTAAATTGTTAGTAGATAAGAAACTACTTGTACCATTATAATTTAAATAATAAGAATTATTATAGTTACCTGCAATATATATTTCACTACGGTAAAATTCTTCATTAGCTAACTCATCTATTTCTTTAAATAAAGTTCCTTTGTCTTCTTGTTCTATATATATACTTTCTGTGGCACTAGTCTCTTTTGTATAATCATGAAACGTATAATAAAAATTCACACCTAATTCTATGATAATTAATCCTAGAATAAGAATACTCAAGTTCTTGTATCTCATAAAATATAAAGTTACTAAATATGCAATTAGAAATAACGCACTTACTATAAGAGAAAATAAACTAAGTGTTCCCATTAGAAATGGGGGTATCATTATTAGAATTAAACTTCCTACCATATAGAAATATTTTTTACCTATATTATTAATATGTAAATATGACTTCATAGCAAGGAAAATAAGAAACAAGTTAAACATAAATACAAATCTTCCGTTAAAAGCATTTGGCGGACTAAAGAAATACCAAATGAAATTTATAGGACTTACTACGATACTTAAAATCAAAATTAAAATAATACAGCCTGATAATATTTTTTCTTTTGATGTTATTTTTTTATTGACAAAATACATTATAATTAACGGAAACATAATCATACCTAAATATAATAAATAACTATGGATATTAATTATATTATCTACCTCTTGAGTAAACATCAAACTGTTAGAGAAGAAGTCGATAAAATCTAAATTAAGAAATGGATAATCAATATTTACTTCTCTTGTAAAGGTCAGAATCGATAAAATATTAGGATAATGGATGAACATTGTACTTAGGCCTGTTAGAACAGAAACTATAATAAATTTTATTAGTAAACCTTTATTTTCTTTTATGTTTCCTTTTTCAAAATAACGATATAAAAAATATATAATGCTGAATAGACATACCATGAAGCCCATATAGAAGTTAGAATAAATCATTAAGAATAAACTTATTACATATAACAACACTTTCTTCTCTTTTACTAATTTATCTATTCCTAACATAATTAAAGGGGTTAACAAAAAGGCATCTAACCAAATTATATTGAAAAAATTACTGATTATGAATAGAGAAAAAGTATATAAGAAAGTTAAGGATAATATTTTTACATTATCTTTAAAATGATACTTTAAATAAATAAACATCGTTAAGGAAGAAGCTGCTAGTTTTATTATAATATTTAATATAATAAAATGATAAATATTATCAAAGAACAAGACTAGTAGATTAAACGGACTCAATAAATAGTAGCTATAGGTACTTAACATTGATCCACCTAACGCTTTAGAGAAAGAATAAAAGATATTGCCATCTCCTATTAAAGCATTTTTGAATTCAAATAATAATTTATAATATTGTTGATACAAATCAGACAATAATAGATTGTGTTCTCCAGAGAATATTCCATTCAACAACAAAATAAGTCCAATAATAACTATTGGTATTATAAAAGCTAATATATAATATTTATATTTCTTCAACATATTTTCACTACCTTACTAATTAAGTTTATCAAAATAATAAAAAAAAGACAAATTATTTGTCCTTATTATCTAACTTATATTTAGGTGTTGTGATTATTTTTTGATAGACTTTGTTATATTCTTTATTACTAATAGGTAATCCATAATAAAGTCTAGTTGGAAATGAATATTGTCTTGTTGTATGAAAAAAACACTTTTCAGCATCATCACTATACCAATCAAACATTTCCATTTCACTTAAATTTCCATTATTTTTCATGTATTCAATAAACGGACCATTGAAGAATGGATTAACTCTTCTTCGGTTTTCTTCCACATAACCAAATAGCATTTCTTGATTAAAAAGTGTTTGATAGTAGTTTAGTAAATTAGGTGTCTCTAATGGATTGCCACTTAAAACATTAACAATTGTTTGATAAGCTTTTATTTCGGCCATTCTCTCAGTTGGTGAATTAAAATATTGTTGTTCATAATTAGTAATAGCTTGTTCACTTTTTAGAATAATTATAGATGAGTTTTCTTTATTTGTTGACTTAGTTAATAACTGATTATATCTATTAGGATCACTTATAGAGTAAATTGATGATTCTATACTCTTCTCTTCTTGCTTTATTTTCTCTTCTAAAGCATGATTACATTCATGTAATGTTATTGATGTGACTATTGCATTTTTCAATAACTCTTGTTCAAACTTAGTCAGCAGTTCAAAGTATATTAATCCATCGTCAATATATCTGGTTATTCCTTCATAAAAAAATTCTATTTTCTTCTCTTTTATGTAAAATGTTGCGGCTTCATCTTCTAAACCGGTCTGATAGAAATCGATATGAGTTAAGTAATTTTGCAGTGAAAGTGAAGTAGAAAGTATTTGATACTGATTTTCAATCAGTTTCTTTATTCCTCTTTCGGTAGTTACGTTACCGGTCATAACACTATTAAGTAATTGTTTATGCATTATATCACCTCAGGTGGCAATATAGTAACACACATTTTATTAATTTACTATACTTTTGATAAAATACTGTAATCGATAAGTTGTTTAGTTATACTTAAAACTATTCCAATACTAGCAAGAGATATAAGTAGACTTGAGCCTCCATATGATAAGAAAGGTAGAGTTACTCCCGTCACGTATATTTGGTTAGCACTTTTTTATGGTTACACTTTTTAATTAGTCTATTTTATTTTAAAATAATTTTAA
>CAYJHI010000052.1:0-5317 GCA_964370085.1 uncultured Muribaculaceae bacterium
TGGAATTACAAGAACTTGATCGTAATACAGAATTGAGACAAGCGATAGAAGATGCGACTATTGAAGGACGTGCAAAAGGGCTTGAACAAGGAATTGAACAAGGAATTGAACAGGGAACTTTAGAAGAAAAACATTCTATTGCTAAAAATATGTTAAATGAAAGTATGGATGTTAAACTAATTATGAAAGTAACTAATTTAACTGAAAAAGAAATACTTTCTTTGAAAGATTGATTATTCAATCTTTTTTTGTTTTAGTGCACACTATTTGAAAATATAATAATGTTAATATAGAAATTAATATTATACAGATTATACTTAAGTAAGTAGTTGTGTTTGTTTTTATTAAAAGTAATAATATTCCTGTTATAATTATGTATATTAGTTTGTTAATAGTTTTGGTGTTCATCAAATTAATTGTTGTATATATTATGATACTTAATACTACTGTTATATCTATTAACCATCCAAATGATAAAAATATTTCCATTCGATCTAAGATGTTAAAAAAGTTTATATTTCTTAAAATCATTGTTTCTGGATATTGATAGTAATATGCTAATTCACTTCCTAATGTTCCTGTTATCATTATTACGGTCATTAGTATAGTTAAACTTGCTATAGTAAAGCCAATTACTATTGTTTTAGTGTAATGCTCTTTCTTTTTTGGAAACATTGTTAAGAGAAATAATGGAGTTATTAAACATGATGTTATATAGATAGTTAATTCAATTATATTATTAATATTTATAATATAAGGCATGAAATTATTAGAGTCAATATTATTACTGATATTAATGGTTACTAATAAAAAGAAGGTTACAAATATATAAAACATAACTTCTGTAAACCTTGCAATGGCTTGTTTTTTTCCTTTTATTAAGTAATAACTGCTAATTAATAGAGTAATTGCTATAATTGTAGTGTTCATAGTATTTAAATAATTATTGTTTACATATAAAGAAAATTTATTTAAAATAAAACTTCCTATTAAGAGTAGAATTATAATTATTATGCATTTAAAAATGCTTTTGTATATGAAAGGGAATCTTGAGTTTAGAATAGAAGTTAAGTCTTTTTCCTTTTGTTTGATTAATAATCTTGTAAATATTAATATTAGTAAAATACCTATAAGAGTAGATATTACTATACTTATAATGGTTTCAATAAAGTTATAAGTTAATAGAGTATTATAGAAGTCAGTTAATAAGAAAGTTCTGGTTAAAAAGAAAGTTATAACTAATAATTGGAAGGTTGTAATTGTTTTTTTCATATTAGTTATCCTTTCTTAAATCATTATTTTCTAATATATTTAAATCTGTTTCAATATTGAACTTATAATCATTTTGATAGTTATTTTTTATTATTAAATCTTTAATACCTAAATAATCACTATTATTGGTGTGCATATTACTAACAAATAATTTAATTTTATTTAAAAGTGTTTCCTCTAATAATTTAATTGTCTCTTTACTATCTGTTTGGCAAGTATTTTCTTCGATAGTTAATTGTCCTTTTATAGATATATTTATTTCACTTGTTAGATCGATGGAAGCAGTGGGATTATTTAAGAAACCTTCTATATAGTTATCATCACAAGATGTCGTTAGATTTAAATTAGTGGTGTTATTAGTTAATAGATTATAAATAAGAGAGTCTTCTTTAGATAAATAGCCTTTTAAAACTTTGTTTTGAAAATAAGCATAGCTATCTATTTCTAGTTTTTCATCATCTATCTTAATACTAGGTAAGAGGTTATCTTGATTTTCTTTTAAATATATTTTTACAAAGTCTTCAAAAGTAATAATTGATACTATTCCATATTCGTTAGAATTTATTTTTATTAGTTCGGGTATTTTGTGACTATCATCAATCATATTAATAACTTCATTAGTTGTTGTTTCTTTTGTTATAATAGGTAAAAACGTATTCCTAGTCTCATTGTTTCTTAAAAAGTAATCAATAATAAAACTGATATCTTCTTTAGCAATCTCTTCTTCTAATAGTAGTACTTTTAAATGTGATAAGTATATTTTTTGATCTGTTTTTAAGTATATATTTTGGATTGCTTCGCTTATAGTATTACCGGTTGCTTCGTATATAGTGTATATTTCGTCGTTGTCATCATTGATGGGTGAGGGTGTTACCATACTAAGGGTTATTTTGTAACCTGAGTCCTGTTTGTCGATGCCCATTATATTTATAATACCTAAATCACTTAATTCTGTATAATTATTACATCCTGTTAAGAGAAGGGTAATGATAATTATTAATATTAGTTTTTTAATCATCTATATTTCCTCTTTTCTTATTATTAGTTAATAAAGGGTTTCTAGTTAATACTTTTCTTTTTGTTTTTTTGATAATAGTATCATCTTGTATCTCAGTAATTAAAGGAGCGATAGGTGCTAGATATGGTTTGTTAAATGACAATAGAGTAGTTAGTGATGATATAAAGAATATTAGTCCAATAAATATTCCGTATAACCCTAAGAAAGTTGCTAGGAACATAAATATTATTCGCCACCATCTAAGAGCACTGCTTAATTCGTGTGTTGAGAATACTAAACCTGATATAGCAGATATAGCGATTACTATGATCATGATAGGAGAGATAATACCAGCGCTTACTGCGGCATCTCCTAAAACTAATCCTCCTAATATAGATACTGCTGTTCCCATGCTTGATGGCATTCTCGTATCACTCTCTCTTAATATTTCAAAAGATAAAGTCATTAGTAGTGCTTCTATTAAACTGGGAAATGGTACTGTGCTTCTTTGAACTATAAAATTTAGCAGCATATCTAGTGGTATAGCATCATGGTTATGAGTTGTAATTGCAATGTATATACCTGGTATTAATAAAGATATAAAGAATGCTAGTAATCTAATTATTCTTATAAAACTGACGTTTATTGGTTTTTGATAGTAATCATCTGGTGTATGAATATAATCAACAAAGAAAGTAGGTAGAATAATAGCATAGCAAGATGTATCTACTATTATAATTATTTTCCCTTCTAATAAAGCTTGAGATGCTTTATCTGGTTTTTCAGTAGACATAACAGTAGGAAAGAAGTTACTTTGTTTACTCTCTAAAACTTGTTTTAAATAACTGCTATCTATAATGCCATCTATATCTAATTTATTTAATTTCTTCTTTACATCTATCAATAATTCTTCTTTGATAATATTATCCATATACATAATATCTACTCTTGTTTTAGAACACTTACCGATAGTCATACTCTCATTTATTAAATGTTTACTCTTAATCCTTCTTCTAATAAGACCAATATTTAGAATAATAGTCTCTGTGAATGAATCTTTTGGTCCTCCAATGTTAACTTCCATATCACTAGCTTGTATACCTCTGTCTAAACGCATTCTTGTTTCAATTGCTATTATTTGATTAGGTCCTAGGTATACAATAGTAAAAGCGTTGTAAACTAAATTTATTAACTCTTCATTGCTATTTACTTTTAACACTCTAAGACTTGGTATACGATATAAAAAGTAATCATATAAATCGGCATTATCTGGTACATTTGCTAATCCTTTTAATACAAAATCATTTACAAAATCAGAACTTACTAAACCTTCATTCCATATTAAAAAGAAAGTTTTGTTATTTACTTTAGTTTCTTTATATAAATTATCTTGATTCTTACCAAATAGTTTTTTGATGTTTTCTATTTCTTTATACATATTATCACCTATAGTTAGTATGGTGTGTTTAAGTCCTTTTAAACTTGCTTTTTTTAAAGAAATGTGGTATAATGTAGCCATTCACAGGAGGGTATATGTTAATAATAGAAGATAAGTATTTAAATAATATTAAGACTAGTAGAAAAAGAAGAGAAACATTAAAGAAAAAGAGATGGAATTCCTTTTTATTAAACTATGGTCTTTTTACATTAATAACGGTTATTAGTTTAGTAGTTTTGTATTTAATTACTAAAAATATTCCCTCTGTTAATGTATGGCCTGTTATTATTAGTTTGGCAATTGTTTTCGAATTATACTATTTATTAAGTGATTTGAGAGTAGTAATTAAAAAAGGTAATTATAATAAGAATATTGCAGTTAAAAGTATTAATAAGATAAATGGTTTGACTTTGTAGGTAATTCTAGTATAATGGGTAAAGAAGAAGGTGTAGTATGAAGGAAAAGGTAGAAAGATTAGATGATTTTGGAAGAGGAATCATCTATTTAAATGAAAAAATAAGTTTTATTCCAGATGTTTTAGTTGGAGAAGAAGTTATTGTTAAAGATTATATGGAATATAAGAAGTATAATGTTGTTACAGATTATGAAATAATAAAGAGTAGTAGTAAAAGAATTGACAATAAATGTCCTTATAATAAGGAATGTGGAGGTTGCCAATTATTACATATGTCTTATCAAAATCAGTTAGATTTTAAACATGATAAGGTTAGTAGTATAATGAAAAGATTTGCTAATATAGATAATTCCTTAGTTGGTAAAGTATGTCCTTCTATAGAGTTTAATTATCGTAATAAGATTGTTTTGACAGTAGAGGAAGATAGATTAGGGTTTTATAAAGATAAGTCTAATGAGTTAGTTGATATTGAAAAATGTTTGTTAGTTAATGATAAGATAAATGAGTTTATTTTAAAACTAAGAGTATTTATTAAAAGTAATTTATCTTTGACTAAAGTAATGATTAGATTGATTGATAATAAATTAATAATTAATTTTGAAGGTGAAATAGATAAAGAAGTACTTGTTAAATATTTCAATAAAATAGTAGCATCTATATATTTAAATAATGAACATGTAAGTGGTGAGACTCAATTAGAAAAAGAGTTATTAGAGATGAGATTTATTAGTTCACCACAATCTTTTTTTCAAGTTAATGATTATATGACTAAAATAATTTATCAAAAAGTAATTGATAGTGTAGTAAAACTTAAGTCTAAAAGTGTTATTGATTTATATTGTGGTACTGGAACAATTGGGTTGTTAGTATCTAAATATGTTAATAAGGTTCTTGGAATTGATTCGGTAAGAGAAGCGATAGATGATGCTTTAATTAATAAAGAATTAAACAACATTACTAATACTAATTTTAAATGTGGGAAGGTAGAAAACTTTAATCTTTCTACTAAATATGATACGGTGATAGTTGATCCTCCTCGTAAAGGATTAGATAAAAAAGTAGTTAATAATCTATTAGAGAATGAATATAAAAATATTATTTATGTTTCTTGTGATCCAATAACTCTAGCAAGAGATATTAAATTATTAAGTGATAAATATGATGTATCAGAATGTAGTTTATATGATATGTTTCC
>CAYJHI010000053.1:0-5221 GCA_964370085.1 uncultured Muribaculaceae bacterium
CTGTTCCTACTTCGACAGTATCTCCTACAGAAACTGTAATACTATACGGATACATATGAGCAAAGACATGTTCGTACCCATTTTCATCTTCAACGATAACGATATTTCCAAAAGATCCCGAATCTTCATCTGGAATATTTTCGGTATAGGGACTTTCTGAATATGTGACTTTTCCAGCAATCGAACTGTAAATTGGTGTTTCTGCTGCTGCCCCTATATCTATACCTATATGAATTTTTGGTTTAAATTCTTGTGTAAATCCTACTGCTGGATAACCAGCCCAAGCATCTAAATAATACTGAACAATATCTGTTATTTCACCATCGTAATCATAATCTGCATGAGAACTGCCTCCGCTAGAAGAAGTTGTAGTTTCTTTTTTTACGTATGTGTCTCCATCTTGTTTTTCTGCTAAAAGTTCTAATTTTTCTATTGTTTCTTGTTCTCTTAATTCTCTATTTTCAATTGCTTCTTTTTGTTCCTCTGTCAAATCAGAATCATTTGGGTCTAATAAATTACCATTTTCATCAGTAATGTTCCCATCTAGTAATCCTTCTATTTCCTCAGAATCGACAAAGTCCATTAAATACTGTTCTGAAAACAATGTTGCTGTAATTAAATCATAATCTATTTTGTCACCATATTTATCATGTAACTTGTCTAATTCTGCTAAGTACTTATCTGATAGACCTATACTATCTTCGCTACTGAAAAAATTGGTTGAACCGGTAGTATACCCTAAGTGATTATTACTAACTTCGAAAGCTGAAAACATATTAGTGAAAAAACTTCCAATCATTAAGAAAAATGATGATACAGCAGCGACTACAACCATTACTATAATCATGATGGCAATAGGTCCAGCTACCATAGGCATTAGAGCCCCGGCAATTTTCCCCATCATTTGTCCTGCTTTTTTTACAGCTTTACTACCTGTGTCGTTACTTTCTGAAGATTCACTTTCTTCGTCATCTTTTTCTTTATCTTCTTTTCCTAATGGGTTTTTAGATCCTAGACCAGGTGCTTTAGGTAATCCCGGTTTTTGATTTTCTTCATTTTTGTCTTCTGTGTCTTCTGAAGAAGAATCTGACTCATTTCCATTTTTATTTTGGTCATCTTTATTTTTTTTGTTATTTTGATTTAAGTTTTGAAGAGGTCTAGGCATGGCTAGATTTCTTAGTTTTTCTGCTAAAGGAGACATTTTCTTTGCTAAAGGTTTTGGTACTCCAGCTGCCTGCATCCCTTTTTCTGCTACTTTGCTAGTTGGACTAGATTGTTCTTTATTATCTTTTTGTTTTTCTTCTGGTCCGTAAGTTTTATTACCAGCTTTTTTTGCACTATATCCTGCCATGTTTTCACCTCCATACTACAAAAGGATTTTACTTCTAAAATCCTCCTCCGCTACCAAATGAATCTAATTCTTCTTGAGTAGCTATTACATTGATTCGCATACGTCTATTTCCACAAACAAATAACGCTTCACCTTGAGAATAATGTTTTATACTATCTTTTTCGTTTTCATTTAAATCTATTAATCTTGATAAATCTTCAACAGCTTGTTTTTTCAGTCCCATTACTAAATAATAAGAAGCATTATCGAAGATTGCTTTACCTTGAGTAATTACACCTGGATCACTAAAATCACTTGGTTGTTGTGTGATTATAATAGTTCCAGTATTATATTTACGAGCACGTCTTTGAACTTGTGCCAAAAATTCTGCTCCTAATGTATTATTTTGTCCTAAAAGAACGTGAGCTTCATCAACCATTAGAACGGTATTAACATTAACATCTAAACATAATCCCCATGCATACTTAAGTACATTGAAGAATAAAGCATTTCTAACATTAGTGTCTGAGTTCATTAACTCTTTAATGTTGAATACCATGAAATCACTGTCTCTAGTTACAGTTGTATGTCCATCAAAATAAAATTTCAACTCTTTTGTTATTGGTCTTAATTTTAATTCCAATCTTTCAATGATGTCTCTTTCATGAGTAGCATCTGTCATCGATAATAACTTACCTTTAACAGTAGCATATACATCTGTAAACGTTGGAAAATCTTTTGACGTGAATTTCGAGAAATCCGTATTGAAATCAATTCCAAAACGTCTATATGTATCTTGTACTACTTCACTAAATAAAGTTAATACATCTTCTTCTATAGTTGGATCATAATAACGCATAAATGCCTTTAAAAACTGTAGTGTTCTAGTTAAAACAGCATGTCCTAATCCTGATTTTAGTTCTTCTTCATCAGCATCAATAATTACTTCAAGCGGATTGATCATTCCGAAGTTTCCACCTTTTCCTAAATCTACTACATCTCCTCCAAATGATCTTGTCATTTCGGCAAGTTCATTTTCTGGATCGATTGCTATTAATTGACATCCATTACGAATATGACTTCTAAGTAGTAGTTTTGCTGCTGTTGATTTACCTGAACCTGATGTTCCTAAAATAATCATATTAGCATTATTACGGTTGTTTTCTTTTTTTATTTGATATAGGAATTGGTTGAAAAGAATAACTCCTCCAGAGAAATCAACTCCTAGTAGCATTGATAATCCTGGATCTTTAATACTATCAAAGATAAACGGATACATTGCTGCGATTGTTACTGATGGAATTGGTGTTCCAATTCTTTCTTCAACATCTTGTTTACCAAAAATCGGTAAAATTGATTTAAGAACTTTTTCTTGTTCAAAACGAAGTGACATTGCTCTTAATTCCATAGCGTCTAAATAGTTTTTAACATTTACTTTTTTAGATTCTAATTCATCTTTAGTATCAGCAGTTATCATAATGTGCAATTGAAAGTCAAAGATTTTAGCTTGAGAACTAGCTAACATAGTTGTAAACTGTTCCAAACTCTCTGCATCTTGTCTAATTCTCTCTTGCATTGTTTTATCTTTTTCTTCTTGATACCTTTGTCTTAATTCAACACTTTGTCTATTTAACATTTTAGAAATTGTTGAAAAAGGAACAGGTATATGTTTAACTACCACTTTGATACCTGGCATATTAGTTAAGTTAGATAAATAACCAGGTGCAATGATTTTAGGAAAAGATATAACTGTCATAATAGTGGCATATTTATCACTGATAAAGAAATCACTTGGATTAAAGTGTAATCCTTTAGGTGCTAATTGTGTTTTTAATGTATTCATACTGGCATCACCGTCCCAAACTCAGTTGTCGTTCCTCCGTTTAAGAAACTGTCCATTACTACCCTTAGATCTTCATTACTTGTTTGAGAAGCAACTAATCCACAAGCAGCAAGTCCATTCATCATTAAACGAACTTTCTTTTGTAACATTTCTATGTTTTTTTCTTGGAACATAATATAGTATTCAGTATCAACGATATTATTATTAATAAAGGTGTTACCTTTTTGTATATCTTCATTAATTAGCTTACGAATAGCAGGATTAGGTGTATCATTATATAACAATTGTAACTGTGACATATACACTGATATATCAACAGGTCTATCTGCTACTACTAGCCAAAATTCGAAATCTAGCGAGTTATAAAAGTTTTTAAGTCCTATTAAAGTATTATCTTGACTGTTAGAGTCTAAGATAAAGATGTTTCTAGGAACTATTTTAACTCCTGTTACATGAACATTATTATCAAGAGTAATCATTCCATTTTGAATTGATTTAACTGTTAACCAATCTTCTGTATATTTACTTCTTACTGTCTTCGCCATCTTTTGAACACCAACCTTTCCATATTAATCTTTGTCTTGTATTTAGAAATTCTATTAAGTTTTGAATTACTACTAGTACATTATGATAATTAGGTATCGGCGCGATTAGGATTGCCGATATACATAATGGCGCTAGTATCAACACTGTTATCAGAGTATTGTCAGCAGGAAACATTAGTAATAAAAATAATGTTATTCCCAAACCAGTTCCAAAAATAATAGCATCTATCTTTCTAAATAAACCAAATAGTAATAAACCTTTTTTAGTATTACTTGGTATTAAATAATTCACTATATATCACTCACCTTTTTATTTGTTATATTTATCAGGATCAAACTCTTTCTCTCCAATTTCAATCTTTTTCTTAGTCCCTGGTACCTTTGTAGTAATAACAGGGTCAAATATATCTTGTTTGATGCTACGATTCCTGTCAACTCCACGATTAGCTGCGTATTTATCTGCTTTTTGATAATGTGCCTCTGCTTGACCAGCATTTGCTCCATACTTATTTGCTTGATCTTGCCAATCAGCAGCAGACCAACTTTGCATCGTAGTTTCTGAAACTCCAAACATTGCCGAAGCAGCTTTAATATCATCTGTTTTCATATTTCCACTGTTATATAAGTCTGCAAAGTTTTTAGCTTGTGCTGCTTTATCTTTTGCAGCATACATTGCAGTTTTAGCATCTCTTACAGATTGGGAAGTAATTCCTTTTCTAGCAGCCCCAGCTCGTAGAGCCATATCTCCAAATTTTTGAGCCATGCTTCTTCCTCTAGCTTTAGGATCTCCTGTTTTAATTTGAGCTGCTAAATCACTTCCTGTAGAATATCCTGTGTTAGGGGCTTTCCCTTGTGAAACAGCTTCTGAACCTTGTTCTAAAGCTCCAGCACTGGCCGCTAATGCTCCAGATATACCTGCACCTCCTAAGAATGCTCCTAACCCTGCCATAGAAGCTCCTACTCCTATTGATTGACTAGGACTTTTAACACCTAGGATATCTTTAATAAATTTAGGCGCTTGTTTTATAAAGAAGAAAATTCCAATGATTAAAGCTACTACAACTAATCCTGTTCTAGTTGCCATTGCTGCTCCTTCTTCTCCTGGTAAATTAACTTCTAAACTAGTAATTTCTGATAGGAAGAATATTCCGACATATAAGACGGCTAGCTTAATGAATAGATCCATATATGTACTTAAAAACACTTTTACAAAGGAAGCAAAAGCTCCTTGTTTAGCTGACTTAGGATCAATATAACTTATAATCGGTATAGGTGCTAAAATACGTAATATTGTTAATTTAAATACACGAATTGCCACATCTATTACATATCCTACTAAAACAAATATTATAGCTATTCCTGCAAATATCGGAATTACGGAAGTATATTCATATTTATATTTAGCTTCCCCCGCATCCTCACACCTATCATTTACTACTCTAGTAGCCCCATTTATTGAACCAACAGTGTCAGTTAACACTTCATCGCTATTTGCTTCACAAT
>CAYJHI010000054.1:0-5134 GCA_964370085.1 uncultured Muribaculaceae bacterium
CCAGCTTTGAAGGTGGACAATTACCTCTATACCGTCGTTTACCAAAAAGAGGATTCAGCAATGCACCATTTAAAATTGCATACGCTGTAATCAATGTAGAAGATTTAAACCGTTTTGAAAATGGAACAGTTGTAAGTCCTACATTATTAAAAGAATGTGGTTTAGTTAAAAACCAAAAAGATGGTATTAAAGTATTAGGTAATGGAGAATTAACTAAAAAATTAACTATCCAAGCACATAAGTTTTCGGCTAGTGCATTAGAAATTATCAACAAGTCAGGAAGTAAAGCTGAGGTGATTTAAGATGTTTGCTACATTTAAGCAAATCTTTACACCAGCTCAAAAAGAATTGAGACATCGTCTTTACTTTACGCTTGGTGTATTATTCTTGTTTATAATTGGAACTTTTATTAGAATTCCAGGTACAGAAAGATTGACTGATGATTTAGGTTTCTTAGATCTAATCAACGTTATGGGTGGAGGAGCCTTAAAAAATGTATCGATATTTGCTTTAGGGGTTATGCCTTATATCACAGCATCGATTATTATGCAGCTTCTTCAAATGGATATTATTCCATATTTATCTGAACTATCTAAACAAGGACACACAGGAAGACAAAAACTAAATAAAATAACTCGTTATGTCGGTATTGGTATGGCATTTGTGGAAGGTTATGCTTTCTCATTTGCAATTATGGGTACTGAAGGTTCGATTATGCAATATTTATTTATTGCAACAATTCTAACTGCAGGAACAGCTTTTGTTCTATGGTTAGGAGATCAAATCACTAAAAAAGGTATTGGTAACGGAATCAGTATGATTATCATGGCTGGTATCGTTGCAACATTACCAACGATGTTTATGGAAGCTTTTGGATCACTAGTAGATTTTGGTGATACACAAGCCCTAGTATTAGGAATTTTAGCTTTTGCCTTATTCATATTAGTTTATATAGCAATTATTGTTGGAGTAATCTTTATTCAGGAATCTGAAAGAAGAATACCAATTCAATATGCTAATAAATCAACTAGTTCACTATCAAAACAAACATTCATGCCAATCAAAATAAATTCAGCAGGAGTTATACCAGTAATTTTTGCTTCAAGTTTAGTTTCGGTTCCAGGTATGATTGCAACCTTTGTAGGTACAGAAAGTGAGTTTGCTTTATTCGTAAATCAATACTTAACTTTAACTACTCCAGTTGGGTTTACATTATATGTAGTGTTAATTTTCTTATTTGCATATTTTTATACATTTGTGCAAATTAAACCAGAAGAATTATCAAAAAACCTTCAAAATAACAATGGATATATTCCAGGAATTAGACCTGGTAAAGATACAACAAAATATGTTAAACAAGTTCTTACTAGATTAACAGTATTTGGATCACTATTCTTAGTTATTCTTGCAGGGTTACCTATAATCTTTACAATTATTACTAATCTACCATCAACAGTAACAATTGGTGGAACAGGATTACTAATCGTTGTCGGAGTAGCATTAGAAACATACAAACAAATGGAAAGTAGTGTTCAAGCGAAAAGTTATAAAAAAGGGTATACAAGAAGATGATGAATATAATTTTAATTGCACCCCCTAGTGCAGGTAAGGGAACTTATGCTAAAGAAATAAAAAATAAGTATAAGATCCCTCACATTTCTACTGGAGAGTTACTTAGAAAAGTAGCCAAAAGAGAAGATGAAATCGGAGAATATGTTCAAGAAACATTATCTCACGGTGAATTTGTCAAAGATGAAATCGTTTATGAAATATTAGAAAAAAGATTATCAGAAGAAGATTGTAAGAATGGATATATTCTAGATGGTTTTCCAAGAAAACTTGAACAAGCAATTAGATATGATGAACTTTTAGAAGAGAAACATAACCATTTAGGAACTGTTTTATTAATAGAAGTTGAAAAAGACTTATTAGTAAAAAGGGTAACAGGAAGAAGAGTATGTAGTGACTGTGGAGCAATCTATAATATTAACATACCAGCTTCTTTACCTAAAGAAGATTTGATTTGTGACAATTGTTCAGGGAAAATAATTCAAAGAAGCGACGATAATGTTGAGGCTTTTGAATATCGTTACAAGACTTATTTAGAAAAAACAAAACCGTTAATAGAATATTATAAATCGAAAGGTTGTTTATATACTATTGATGGTAATGGTGATAAAGAAGTTGTAATGAAAAGAATCGAAGAAGTGCTTACAAAGGAGTGATAAAATGATTACTATAAAATCAGATAAAGAAATCGCTCTAATGAAAAAAGCAGGAAATTTAGTATATTTGACACACCAATATTTGAAGTCCTTTATCAAAGTTGGAGTTACTACCGAAGAGTTAGATAATCTAGCGTATGATTTTATAATCAAAAATGGTGGTACTCCTTCCTTTAAGGGCTATCAAGGATTTCCAGGAACTATTTGTGCATCAGTAAATGATCAAGTAGTACATGGAATACCAGGAGAATATAAATTACAAGATGGTGATTTATTATCAATTGATATTGGCGTATGTTACAAAGGATATCACGGAGACTCTGCTTGGAGTTACTTAGTAGGGAAAGCCAGTGATGACAAGAAGTATCTACTTGTGCATACAGAAAATGCATTATACGAAGGGTTGAAAGCTGTTAAAGCTGGAAATAAAATAGGAGATATAGGTTATGCAATTGAACAATATGCTAACAAATATCATCTGGGAGTAGTCAAAGAGTTAGTTGGTCATGGAGTTGGAACAAAATTACATGAAGATCCAGATGTACCTAACTATGGTACAAAAGGGACAGGTATTACTTTAAAAGAAGGCATGACGATAGCAATTGAACCAATGCTTAATTTTGGAACACCTGAAATATGTATTAGTGAAGATGGATGGACAATAGAAACATTTGATGGCAACCCATCAGCTCATTTTGAACACACGATAGTTGTGACAAAAGAGGGCTATCAAATTTTAACGGGAGAGTGAAAAGAGATGGCAAAAGAAGATACAATCGAAATAGAAGGTAAGGTATTAGAAATAATACCAGGCGGTAAGTTTAAAGTTCAACTAGAAAATGGACATACAATTGAAGCTCACGTTTCTGGTAAAATCCGTATGAACTACATACGCATTCTACCAGGTGATACAGTTACTATTGAACTTTCGCCTTATGATTTAACACGTGGGCGAATTACCTATCGAAAATAATAGGAGGGATTAACAATGAAAGTAAAACCATCAGTAAAAAAGATTTGTGCAAAATGTAAAATAATTAGACGCAAGGGTCGTGTAATGGTAATTTGTGAAAACCCTAAGCACAAACAAAGACAAGGGTAATATAAGGAGGTTATTATATGGCACGTATAAAAGGTGTAGATATTCCAAATAACAAACAAGTTTGCATAGCGTTAACTTATATTTATGGGATAGGAAGAAATTTAGCATTAACAGTTCTTAAAGAAGCAAACGTTGATGCAGCAAAAAAAGTTTCAACATTAGATAATGATGAATTAGCTAGAATTCGTGACGAAGTTTCAAAACACTTAACAGAAGGTGATTTAAGAAGAGAAGTTTCTATGAATATTAAAAATGAAATGGAAATTAATTCTTATAGAGGAAGTCGTCATAAAAGAGGTTTACCAGTAAGAGGACAAAAAACTAGAAGTAATGCTAGAACTCGTAAAGGTAAAGGAAAAGTAGTAGCAAATAAAAAGAAAGTGTAATTCACTAAATCTTTAAAGGAGGTTAAACTATGGCTTATAAAACAAGAAAAAGAAAAGTTAAAAAGAATGTGCCTGAAGGTGTAGCACACATTCATGCAACATTTAATAATACAATCACTACAATTACGGATAAAGAAGGAAATGCAATTACTTGGAATGTTCCAGGTGCTGTTGGTTTCAAAGGTAGTAAAAAATCAACTCCGTTTGCTGCAGGAATTGCTGCTGAAGCGGCCGGGAAAGCTGCATACGATATCGGAATGCGTAAAGTAGAAGTTTTAGTTAAAGGACTAGGTCCAGGTAGAGAAACAGCTATCAGATCACTTCAAACTGCGGGATTAGAAGTTACAGCAATTACTGATGTAACACCAATTCCACATAATGGATGTCGTCCACCAAAACGCCCACGCGGGTAATCAAAAGGGAGGTTAGTTTCATGTTAGAATTTGAAAAACCAGTTTACAAAACTACAAACTATGTAGAAAACAATTTTTATGGAAAGTTTGAATTAGAACCACTAGAAAGAGGATTCGGTACAACTTTAGGTAATGCTTTAAGAAGAGTAATGTTATCTTCATTACCAGGAAGTGCAATTACTAGTGCGAAAATTGAAGGAGCTCAACATGAGTTTCAAACTTTAGAAGGTGTTAAAGAAGATGTTACGACTATTCTTTTAAATCTAAAGGGTGTAGTTGTTAAAAACTATTCTAATGAAGAAAGAACAATTCGTTTAAACATTTCTGAAGAAAAAACTGTAACAGCATCAGATATCGAACACGATGCTGATATTGAAATTATGAATCCTGAACATGTGATTGCGACTGTTAGCAAAGGTGGTAACTTAGTTATTGAAATGAATGTTACTAACGGACGTGGTTATGTTAAGAGTGAAGAAACAAAGAAATTAATCGAAAAGAAAAAAGTAGGTATGATTGCTATGGATGCATTATACTCACCAATTGAAAGAGTTTCTTACGAAGTTGAAAGTGCTCGTGTAGGTCAAAACGAAAGTTATGACAAATTAATTTTAGAAGTATGGACTAATGGATCTATCAAACCAGAAGAATCAATAGCTTTAGCTTCAAGAATTATTATTGAACATTTCAATATTCTTACAGATTTAAGTAATATTGCAGATATGACAGGATTAATGATTGAAAAGTCAGAAGATCCAAAAGTAAAAGCATTAGAAACTACAATCGAAGATTTAGATTTCTCTGTACGTGCTTATAACTGTTTAAAAAGAGCGGGAATTCACACTCTACAAGACTTAGTTAATAAGAGCGAAACAGATATGATGAAAATCAGAAATCTTGGTAAAAAGTCACTAAAAGAAGTTTTAGATAAAATTAGAGATATGGGACTTTTATTGAGAGACGAAGACTAAAATAAGGAGGAATTATCATGGCATATAGAAAATTAGG
>CAYJHI010000055.1:0-5108 GCA_964370085.1 uncultured Muribaculaceae bacterium
ATATTATGGAACTAAATATAAAAAATATAGTTGACTATTTTTACCAAATAAAAAAAGAAGATTACTCTTCTAGTAAAAAATCAATTATATTAACAACAGCAATTCCTTCAATTTGTCTGTTTTTAACATTATCCATTGTCAAAATAACTTTATTATAGTTATCACCAATAGCTAACAAAGATCTCTTTTCTCTTTCTTCTACCTTTTCATCCATAATACTTCTAGATACTTGATAATAAATTGTTTCATTAGGTTTAGTTGCAATAAAATCTATCTCAACGTCATTATACTTCCCTACATAAACATCATAACCACGTCTTAATAATTCTATATACACTAAATTTTCATAACTACTACCAGAATCATACCCAGAAAACCCAGCAATATTATTCTTTATTCCACTATCTACAAAATAATATTTACCTTGCGTTTTTAATAATTGCTTACCTTTTAATTCAAATCTAGGTACTCGGTATAATAAAAAAGAATTTTCTAACATTTTCAAATAAGCATCTACAGTTTCATAATTAATATTAGTACCACTTTGTTTCATAAACTCAGCAATACCATTAGAAGTAACCAAATTACCAATAACAGACGCCATATATTTAATCAAATTATCTAAAAAGACAACATCCCTAACTTGATTTCTACTAATAACATCTTTCTTTACAACAACTTCCTTCAAATCACTTAAATAATTAGTAATAATACTTTCATTATTATTCATATTAGTAATCATCGGCATTCCACCATATTTTAAATACAAATCAAACTTATCATACTTATCCATATCTTTATCAAAAGGATATAAAGACAAAAATTCTTTATATGATAAAGGATATAACTTTAAAGTATAAACTCTACCTGCTAATAAAGTTGTTAATTCGCTAGATAATAAATAAGCATTAGATCCTGTAATATATACATCCACATCCATATCAACTAATAAAGAATTAACAGTTTTCTCCCACTTCTCTACATTTTGTACTTCATCAAGTAAAATATACTTCCTATTATTACTATTGTCTTTTTCTTTAATATAATTCATTAAATCTTTATAATCAACAATATCATAATAATCAGAACTTTCAAAGTTAACATATATAATATCTTCTTCTTTAACACTTTGTGATAATAAATAATCTCTAAACTGTAACAACAAAGTACTCTTACCACTTCTTCTAATACCAGTAATAACCTTAATCAAATTTAAATCCTTACTTTCAATCAACTTATCCAAATAATATTGTCTAATCAACATAGTATTCACCTCCATAACATTATACAACAACCAAAAACATTTGTCAAATCTTTCGGTTATAACCGAAAGATTAGTGAATATAAGTGTTTTTACGATTATAACATAAAAAAAGAAGATTACTCTTCTACTTTAAACTCCTCAGTAGTATTATCATCCTTCATAATAAGATTAACACTATCAGTAGCTTTCTTTAACTTCTCATTACAACACTTAGCTAACTTCATCGCTTCATTAAATTTATTAATTGCATCATCAAGTAAAACATCTCCACTCTCTAATTCCTTAACAATAGTTTCTAAATTAGCTAAACTCTCTTCAAAACTCAATTCCTTAGTTGCCATTAACTTTCTCCTTTACCTCAGTAATAACTCTACCATCACTAAACTCTACTTCTAATAAATCACCCTTAGAAACACTCCTTGAACATGTAACCGCTTTATTATTAACTCTTGCTACGGCATAACCACGTTTAAGTGTATTCAAAGGATTAAGAACTTCAAGTTTATTAATTAACAGATCATACTTATTACTATTATAAATTATATTTTTATCAATACTGATTTTTAAACGATTATATATATTTTCAAAATCAACTTTTTTACTTTGATATATATTGATAGGATTAACCAGTACATAACTATTAACTAAATTATCAACTTTATCTTTATAATTTTTTAAATAATTTTTAACTGATAAATTAAATCTTTCATATAACCTATCAAAAGTTTGTTCCTTATTAACATATATACTAGAAGGATTAGTCAAAACATAACTCTCTTCTAATCTTTTTAAGTGTTTTTGATAATTATCAGTTATACTTCTAATTTTAATATAACTTCTATTACCTAATCCTTTAATAATCTCTAACAATTCTTCTCCTGAAGGAACTGCTAGTTCTGCCGCAGCAGTTGGTGTAGGTGCTCTAAGGTCTGCGACAAAATCACTTATTGTAAAATCAACTTCATGACCTACAGCACTTATAACAGGAATATTACTATCAAAGATGGCACGAGCTACAACTTCTTCATTAAAAGCCCATAAGTCTTCAATACTTCCTCCACCACGACCAACAATTAAAACATCTAACTCACATTCATTAGCACGTCTAATTTGTCTTACAATATCATCCTTAGCAAACTCACCTTGTACTAACGAAGGAAATAAAACAGTTTCTACTAAAGGATAACGACGTTTAATAGTCGTTAGAATATCTTTAACTGCCGCACCAGTAGATGCTGTTATAATACCAACTCTTCTTGGTATTTTAGGGATCGGCTTTTTGTGTTTTTCTAAAAACAAGCCTTCACTCTCTAATTTACCTTTAAGTTGTTCTAAAGCAATATATAAATTACCAACACCATCTTCTAACATTTCATTAACATATATTTGATAACCACCAGTAGCTTCATAAACACTAATCTTACCAGTTACTAATACCTTCATACCTTCAATAGGTACAAAAGGCAACTTAGAAGCACTAGAAGCAAACATAACTGCATTTATTCTACTAGACTCATCCTTCAACGTAAAATAATAATGACCTCTTGTATGTGCTTTAAAATTAGATATCTCACCCTTTAAATAAACATTCATTAAATGTTCATCCTGATCAATCTTATACTTAATATATTTAGTTAACTGAGTAATTGTAATATACTTATCGTTCATCATTAGTCTCACTATGATAAATATTATCTAAAATACCATTAATCATAGCAGTAACCTTTTCATCACTGTATTTCTTAGAAACTTCCACCGCTTCATTAATTACTACAATACTAGGAGTATCAGTATATAAAAGTTCATAAATAGCCATACTAATAATAGCCTTATCTACTTTATTTAAACGTTCTATTTCCCATTCAACTAAATATTTATTAGCAATCTCATTAATAGAAGATTGTTTATCAATAACTCCATTAACTACTTCATTAACAAAGTCATTTTCAACTTCCAATTGCTCTTTAATTAAATCTTTAATATCATAATCAGTCTTAGTATTCTCCATTATATAATTTTGATACAATACTTTAACTATAACTTCTCTCAATTCACTTCTGTTTTTCATTTACATCACCGACTTAATTTTAACATAAAAGAAAAGAAAAGTATATCACTTTCTATACTAACATTTACAATACTTAATAAGTATAAATTCAAAAAAAGATGAGTCATTTAGTTATACTCATCTTTCGTTTCTTTTATCCTCTTACTCTATACTTAACATCTCTAATACTTTTTTGTCTGTTATTATGCCCAATTCAGGCTGATAGAAAGTTGAAAACAAGTTATCTGATTTGAGCCCCTTACGGCACGAGACTGACACGGAAACTGCTGTAGCTGTGGCTGCTACCATCGAAGCTGCTGAAGTAGAAGACACCCGCAACGGTAGTATTGTAGTGAAAACCGCCGCGATTGAACCAGGGAGAACTTCCATTAACGAAAGATTTATAGTCTTTATAAAAACCTGCGGTCTCCTTTGTTCCATCTCCTAATATGCCTCTTGTATAATCACTATTACTTGATCCGTTTGCATAACTATTATAATATCTCGACTCTGGGACACTACTAAACCCTGAAGACCTCGGATAAAAATCACCACTTGTATCTTCCATATTTCCCATTACATATTCCCATGCCCCTCCTGACATATCATATACTCCTGTTATATTTCCTGTCGTTGATGCTGTTTGTCCTCTCTCAGTTTCATATGTATTTGTTGTACATACAATATTGTTTGAGGGCGCATGTGGATAATCTCCAGCAATTCCTGTTACATAACTAGAACAGTTATTAATTGCGATTTGTTTAGTTGCATATGTATATGTTGTATTTCCATATTTCCCATACTTTGATTGCGAAAGATATGCTACTGCTCCCCACTCTGTATTTTTCATCATATGTGCATCATATGCTGAGCCACTTAATCCAAAGATACTACTTCCATTATCACTATTCATATATGTTTTCACACCATTAAACATATTTGATACATTTACATTTCTCCAACTTGTTACATTCGGTTTTATGATTGGCTGTTGAACAGAGTTAGTTGTTACTCCTCCTGTTGTACTTGTCTCAAACTTTCCTACCCATATTCCTGATAGTTCTCTATTTTCTGGACTTAGTCTTGTATTTGGATCATCACACGAATCTCCCCAACAAAAGGCTGGATTAGTATACCACTCACTTGCAGTATCTCCTGTATAAGCTGCAGTTCCGGTATCTGTTACATTACTCTTAACCCATTTAATATCAAATGCTCCTGGAGTATCTACACTTGGTGCACTTCCTCCATATCCTTGATATCCATATGTATTTCCTATTGTATACGAGTATCTTGGTATCCATACAAACATCGCATTTATATCATCCATTGGTATTACTGTTCCAGCAGCAGAATTAACTAGTGTTGCTCTATTAGTGCTAGTTACCGTTACGGCATTTGCCCACTCTTGGCCGCAGTAATTATACCAACCAGCAGAAGCATCTGCTTTCACCCAATTTGTTCCATCATACACTACTGGTATCATATCTCCTACTAATTCAGGTGCATTCGGTCCCTCACTTATCTCAACGGTCCTAGTCGCAATAGAATAATTTCCTGTTGTATCACTTACAATATACTTAACTGTATAAACTCCAGGAATATTTTCTGATACACTATTTATAACTACAACATTTTTTGTAATATCTCCATCTATATCATCTAATGCTGTTGCACCTAAATCTACATAACCGGCTCCTGTTTCATAACATGTATTTTCTTCTGTTACTACTGTTATAACAGGTCCCGTTGTATCTTTCAAATGCACATTGACACTTCTTACTGCTAATCCTATAT
>CAYJHI010000056.1:0-5074 GCA_964370085.1 uncultured Muribaculaceae bacterium
GGAAGTTTCTGTTTAATATAATTCAATTTCAACATATTATTTTCAAACTTTCTCCCTACTAATATACCTTCAATAAAATTTGTAGGAAGACCAAACATAATAGCAGCTTCCCTATCTGTTGTAAAAGCATCTGCCTCATTATTAACAAAATCATCTAAGCAATTATCAATAATAAAATATTTCAAATCATCTTTTGTAAATATCTCGTTAAATATATCAGCTTTCTTCATAGTTTTAGCATCTTCACTTTCCATATTTAATATAAAAGCTATTTGTACTTTTTCAGAATCTAAAGATGGTAAAAATCTAATTTCCTTAGTTTGTTCAGCATGCCATGACCAAATTTTTTCATCATGATTTATTAAAGAAATTTTATTTTCCACATTTCCATAAGGCACTAATTCAGTAAATCTCTTATTATCTAAATAATAACCTAATGTTATACCACTATATTCCTGTATATAGTTTTTTAATAATTTGTCTTCTTTAATATTCCACATTCCTACTGAATTAAAAAATTTATTAGGTTTAGGATTATCTGTAAAATTAGAAGATATAAAACCTTTTTCTAAAACCCAGTCAAAAGAATCTAAATCACCTTGTATCCCATGAATGAAAGTTCCTTTTTTCAATTCAACTAAATTACCTATATCATATTTATGATTACTAATAACATTAGTATTAAAAAATAACTCTATTTGCTTTAAAACTACTTCCAATATTTCACCATTAATATTTTTTTTAGCATATTTAATATATTGTTCTTTCATAAATTATCTCCTATAAAAATTATATCACATATACAATTTTTATTTCAAAAAAAAGAACTATAAAAGTTCTCTAATACATATTGGAGGGCCTAGTCGGATTTGAACCAACGATCAGGGAGTTGCAGTCCCACGCCTTACCACTTGGCTATAGACCCATATATTTTATTATATGTTATGACTTCTTTTTCATAACTAACATATATTTTATAATAAAATATCCTTTTAGTCAACCTACCAAGAAAAAAATCTTAAATATTAAGATTTATTAAACTTGTTTATAAGCAATTATCTGCTCAGGCAACAAATAAATATTACTATTATAAACAATCACATCTTCAGGTAAAGTCTGATACTTATCTGCCACTGACTGTAAACTATCTCCTGGTACAGTTAAATATAAAATAACTCCCTCTTTTGGTACAATTATATATTGCCCAGGATATAAATAATCCTGTGGATCCAATCCATTAATAGCAAGCAATATAACAGGCTCTAAATTATATCTATTTGCTAAAGAAAAAATAGTATCCCCTGGTTTAATTTCATAAAAAGTAAAAGCACTAGATTCACTTACAGGAATTTTTATAACAGTTCCTGTTTGTAACATAACATTAGGATCAAAATTATTATACTTAGTCAATTCTTCACCAGAAATATTAAACTTTCGTCCTATATTATTTAAAGTTTCATTACTCATAACTACATAATCCTCAAATTTCATATAACCTCCTACTAATATATATGCTTAAAAAAAAGAGGTATTACCTCTTATAAACATCAAATATATTAACATTGTTATATAAAAACTCATTACTCTTAACAATAGGAACAACACCATTACTAGCATTATATAAATAAATAGTATCCCCTACTAAGAAATAAACATCATTTTCATAAATAATTAAATCTTTAACACCTGCATCTTTATATATTAAAACAGGATTAACATAATCTCTAAACATCTTATAAACAGAACCATCATTAGTAATAAAATAATAATTCTCATATGATTGATAAATCTTAACAATATTATAAGTTTCTAACTCTTCAGTAACTTCTATTCCATTAGTAAAGTAATTATTAATGCCCGCTACCTCTGCAATAGGAATTTCAGTCCATTCTCCACTATAAAACTTAGCATTCTCACTAGCACTACCAACTTCTAAAAACTCTTTACTATTTAAATCATAAGAGTATTGTAATCTATTATCTTTATCTGTTAAATATAAAACATTATCAACTACCCCATTAACATAACTATTAAAAGATATCTTAGTATTAGTAAATACTGTTTCCGTTTCATAATTATCTAAATTTATCATATAAAATGAATTATATTCATGTTCTGAATTAAAATTAGCAATAAAATAAGAATTCCCAAGTAAAGAACCTAAAGTATTATTATATTGATCATTCTTAAGTACTTTAACAAACTTCATTTCATCATTACTAAGAATATCTATTCCTTTATAATTCCAAACTACTACACTAGACTTATCTGGAATATTATCTTGATATACAAACAATCTCTCATATTCAACTGCTTCATTATTTTTAACAAAAATACTATCATCATATCCATTATTAATTAAAATACTTTTAAACTCATCAATATTACCTACAGTATCTTGAGTATAATATAAATTATCTTTAGAACAAAGTATTTCCCCTGTTATATTATCTTTAAATACTGGTAAAATACAACTCAAACCATCTTTATTATAATATTCTATATTTTCAAGTACTTTAACCTGCTTATTATAATTATAATTAAAATAATAATTAAATACTAAGTCATCTAACTTAATTTCAAAATAATAAGAATTATCATCACCTTCTAAATTAAACTCTTCTTTAACTAAAAAAGTATTATCTCCACTAACCATTTCATAACTAAGATCATGATAATCTTTAAAAAAGCTAACTCCAAATTGAAATACAAAATATAATACACTAATTGCTAATACTAATTTTATTATTCTTCCCATATTATCACCAACTATAATATACCAAAAAAAAAGACTATTTACTAGTCTCTTATTTATTAACTGCTTGTGTATTAGTATATTTACACTTTTCTGCCATAATGAATGTCGTTACTTTTGTTTCTATTTCCGTTAATGCTGCTTTATCTACATTACTAATTGTAATGAACTCTTTAATTGTATCAATCAATACTTTTCCCCAAATAACTCCTGATTTAATTTTTAAATCATTAAATAAGTCAGGTGTAATAGAATCATAAAAATATCCTACTACAACTCTATTTCTACCTATTAAAATTCTTCTATTAGTAAGTGCTATAACAGCAGTACCAATAATATTTAGAGGATTATTATTTTTTTGACCTGCAAAAACATATTGTACCTCTTCACCTGGATTTAAATGTTTATCTATTATTTTAGAATTAGCTTTTAATCTCCATGCTACTGTCATTGGATACTTATCTTTGAAGGCTCTAGCCATTTCATATGTTTTACTCATATATTCAACTCCTAATTAATAATATTATTATCTTTTAATAATGAAGTAATTGTATCTATTTCAGCATAACCTTCTAACATATCAACCTTTTCACCATTTTGAACGATAAAGATTAAAGGTGTTCCCCAAGAACCTGCAAAATGTTCATCACTATCCATCATAGATTGAAATTCATCACTTGTTAATTCATCTGTATTAACATAGTTAATTGTAATACCATAAGTACTAATTAATTCATTTAAATGAGGAATAATCATATCACAATAAGAACATGTTGGTCTACCAAAATATATAATCGAAGGACTACTTCCATCTTTTAATGCAATATATTCTGCAATTGTTGTATTTACAAATGCTGAAGTATCAACTAAAGGTTCTGTAACAACTACATCACTCTCATTAATAAAACCATTACTAACAAAGAAATCAACTAATGTAGCTTCTTCCACATACCCTTCATTAATATTAACAATTTCACCATTATTAACAATAAGTATTAAAGGTGTTCCATATCCTTCTGCAAAATAATCATGAGAATCTAATAACTTTTGATGATCACTATCACTTAACTCATCAGTATTTAAATAATTAACATCTAAATCATATTCATCAGCTACACTATTTAATATTGGTTTTAACAACTCACAATAAGAACAAGTTGGTCTACCAATATATATAATAGAAGGATTATTACCTTCCAACATACTAGTATATTCACTAATACCTATATCATCTAAAACATTATCAACACTAACCTTATTAGATGAACTAGTATCTGATAAAAAGAATGATAAAATTAATAATAAAACAACTGCTCCACCAATAATAAATCCTACTATTGGTTTATTCTTACTATCTGTTTTAACCCCATTTTTAACAGAATCTCTTGAAACCGCTTCAAATTTAGGAACCTCTTCCTTAATAACTTCTTTTTTAACAACTTTCTTAGTCTTACTAGCAGCACTATTTTTCTTAGCAGTAGTACTCTTAGTAGAATTACTCTTATTTGTATTATTACCAGTACTTTTCTTAGCAACCGGTTTTTTCTTTTCTAATTCTTTCTTAGCCATTATTTACCTCCTATAACAAACTAATTATAACATGAAACAAATCACTTAACAACTTTTTAATACTTGAATATTAGTTAACCCCTTACTATTGATATTAATATTATCACTAATAGTATATTTACCAAATCCTCTTATTGACAGTACATCGTTACTTTTAACTATATAACTACCTTCCCTTATAACTTTATAGTTACATAAAACCCTATTATCACTAAGAACATCTTGTATTTGACTACGACTCTTCTTAAGTAACTTACTAAGTAATAAATCTATTCTAAAAGAACTAATCGTTATATTAATAACTTCATATTTTTTAGAAACACCGACAAGTTCAAAAACCTCTTCTAATTCAATATAATCATTCCTAATCATTACCAAAGTATTTTTTATAACCTCCCTAACTCTACTAGAAACAATAAAATAACAATAATCCTCTTCAATAAAAATATCCCCAATAACATCACTAGATAAACCCAAACTAAATAAAGAACCTAATATATCCTTATGCAAATATCCATTATTAACTAATCTAAAACATGTAACAACAGAACCATCATTATAACCAAACACTATAACAACTCTATCACACTCTTCATGCATCGTATAAATATCATAGACATATCCTTTTCCCTTTAAAAAAGCCTTAACCATTTCCAATTGACTCTTGTCTATAAAATTACTAACAGTCATAACATTCTTCTTATTACTAATGTTATACTTATCTTCTAAATTAGCAAACATCATTTTAAT
>CAYJHI010000057.1:0-4982 GCA_964370085.1 uncultured Muribaculaceae bacterium
TGAATTATTAGAACTTTTATTAGTTCTTTTTCTTTACTCATGATATAATAATTAATGGAAGTGATTTATGAAAAATATATATAGTGAAAGTCTTTTAGACTTAGAACAATACTTTATAGATAATGGTAGTAAGAAGTTTCATGCTATGCAAACTTTTGAATGGTTATATCAAAAAAGAGTTAAGTCTTTTAAAGATATGACTAACTTAAAAAAAGAACTTATTACTAACTTAGAAAATAACTATTTAATTAATACTTTAACACTAGTAACATGTGAAAAAGATGTTGATGTTAATAAATACTTATTTTCACTAAATGATAAAGAAATGATTGAAGCTGTTCTTATGAAACATGATTATGGAAACAGTCTATGTGTTTCATCTCAAGTAGGATGTAATATGGGTTGTACTTTCTGTGAAAGTGGTCGTCGTAAGAAAGTAAGAAACTTAGAAGTATCAGAAATGATTGAACAAATTCTTTTAGTAGAAGAAGATATTCAAGATAGAATAAGTCATGTTGTTGTAATGGGAATAGGTGAACCTTTTGATAACTATGACAACATCACTAAATTTATCGAAATTATCAATCATCCTAAAGGACTACAAATAGGATCTCGTCACATAACAATATCAACTTGTGGACTAGTACCTAAAATCTTAGAATTCTCTAGTTTTCCATACCAAGTAAATCTTGCTATTAGTTTACATGCACCTAATAATGAACTGCGTAATAAACTAATGCCTATTAACAAAGTATATCCTGTTGAAGAATTAATGTCTTCTTTAAAGAAATACTACGAAAAAACGAAAAGAAGACTTACTTTTGAATATATATTATTAGAAGATATTAACGATAGTACAAAACATGCTATAGAACTATCTAATCTTTTAAAAGGTATAAATGGATATGTTAACTTAATTCCTTATAATGAAACTGCAAATATTGATTATAAAAGAAGTAAAAAGTTACAAATTATGAAATTTTATGATATACTTAAAAAGAATAATATAAATGTGACAATAAGAAGGGAATTTGGTACTAGTATTAGTGCTGCTTGCGGACAACTTAGAAGCAAGAAGGAGGAATCATGAAAAGTTTTTATCTTACAGATTCTGGAAAAGTAAGAGATCATAATGAAGACAATGTAATAATATTAAAAAATAAAAATAATGAATATCTAATGGCAGTTGCTGATGGAATGGGAGGACATTCTGCTGGTGAAGTAGCAAGTTCAATTGCTATTAACTACTTAGGTAAACATTTCGTTGATACTTTTCATAAGATGAATAAGCTAGATGCTGTTAACTGGTTAAGAAATACTGTTAACGATATCAATAATTTAATCTTTAAACATGAAAAAGAACATCCTGAAAGTAAAGGGATGGGAACAACTTTAGTCGTAACTATACAAACTAAAGAATATATATTATTTGGAAACATAGGAGACTCAAGTGGTTTTGTTGTAAAAGATGATAAATTACATAAAGTAACATCAGATCATACTTTAGTAAATCTATTAGTAACTGCAGGAGAACTTAGTGAAGAAGAAGCTAAACATCATCCTAAAAAGAATGTTTTAATGAAGGCACTAGGAGCTAACAATCCAATCGATATTGATATATTCGATTGTGTTGATTTAGATAAAATAACATCTATACTACTATGTAGTGATGGACTTACTAATATGATAGATGAAGAACAAATAGAAAAAGTATTATTAAATGGTACTGATATAGAAGATCAAGTTATAAAATTAATTCATAAAGCAAATAATCGAGGTGGTACAGATAATATATCTGTTGCATACTTAATTAGAAGTGAAGAAGGTGAAGAATAAAAATGGTAATAAAGGGGCAAAAAATAAATGATCGTTATGAGATAATGCGTAGTATTGGAGAAGGTGGAATGGCTAATGTATATTTAGCACATGACCTTATCTTAGACCGTGACGTAGCGATAAAAATACTAAGAGGAGACTTAACAAATGATGAAAAGTTTGTTAGACGTTTTCAAAGAGAAGCACTATCAGCGTCTAGAATCTCTCATCCTAATATAGTAGAGATGTATGATGTTGGTGAAGATAATGGTGATTATTACATTGTTATGGAATATGTAGAAGGAATCACTCTAAAACAATTACTTAAGAAAAGAGTTAATCTTACATTAAGTGAAGTAATCGATATCATGTTACAACTGACAGAAGGTATGTCACACGCTCATGATAGTTATATCATTCACCGTGATTTGAAACCACAAAACATCATGATCAAAGATGATGGAATGATTAAAATCATGGACTTTGGTATAGCAATGGCTATGAATAGTACTCAACTAACACAAACAAACTCTGTTATGGGAAGTGTACATTACTTACCACCAGAACAAGCTAGTGGAAAAGGTTCAACTATCAAAAGTGACATCTATTCAATGGGAATTATCTTCTATGAATTATTAACAGGTAAATTACCATTCAAAGGAGATAATGCTGTTGAAATAGCACTTAAACATATGAAAGAACCATTACCAAGTGCTAAACAACATAATGATTCAATTCCACAAAGTATTGAAAACATTATTTTAAAATCAACTGCGAAAAATCCTAAAAATAGATATAATGATACAAAAGAGCTACATGAAGATTTAGCAACTTGTCTAGATGATGAGAGAAGCGAAGAACCGGTGTATGCTTACCCTTATCCAGAACATGAAGCAGATGAAAATACTAAAAAAATTAATGATTTAAAAGATACAGAAGAAAAAGAAGAAGAACTTATTGCTAAACCAATCGTTGATGAAGGTATAAAAAAAGGCAATAAAGTTATTCTTATCCTTTTAATAATCTTTGGTGTTATTATTATTGGTATAACAGGGATGTTCTTAGTAATACCAGCCATGACATCTATACCAGATGTAACAGTACCAGATGTAACTAATTTAAGTATTGTTGATGCCGAAGAAAAACTAAAAGAAGCAGGCTTCGAAGTTGATTTAGAAATAGAGCAAATTGAAAGTTCTGAAGTAGATAAAGGTAAAGTTGTTAAAACAGAACCTCAATCAGGAAGATCTGTTAAAGAGGGTAGTGTTATTACTTTATATGAGTCATTAGGGCAAGCGATATATATAATCGAAGACTATACAGGACAAAATTATATTGAAATACAAACAACTCTAGAGAAAATACATAAACTAGTTGTAAAGATAGAGACTCAAGACTATGAAGGTGAAGAAGAAGTAACAGAACAAACTATCGTTGGTCAAAGTTTAGAAGTAGGAACAGAAGTAAAAGAAGGAGATTCAATTATTCTCTACATTCCTAATATAAAAAACAAATATCCTAACATGGTTGAAGAACAATGGAGTAAGACAGAAGTAGAAACATTCTGTACTGAAAAAGAACTAAACTGTGAAATAGAAGAAGTAGAAACAACAGATACTAATAAAATAGGTGTAGTTTTCTATCAATCAAGAGATATTGAAGACGATATTGTAATAGGAGCAAACTTCACAGTACGTATTGGTATAGAACCAAAACCAGGTACACCAGAAGAAGAACCACAAACACCATCAACAGATACAACTACACCGGATGATACAAATACGGTAACACCAACACCATAGTAATTAAGGGGGACTAATGAAAGGTCAAATTGTTAAAATAATGAGTGATATGCATGTCGTATCCTATGAAAACGAACAAATACCATGTAAATGTCGAGGTAAATTCCGAAACAATAAAATAACACCTTTAGTAGGAGATTATGTCATTTTTGATAAAGATAAAGCTGTTATTGAAGAAGTTCTTCCTCGTAAAAATGAATTCATTAGACCCTTAGTTTCTAATATAGATCAAGCTCTTTTAGTAACAAGTGCTAAGGCACCTGACTTCAGTGCTAATCTATTAGATAAATTAATACTTATTATGGAACTTAATAATGTTGAGCCTATTATTTGTTTTACGAAAGAAGATTTATTAAGTAAACAAGAACAAAAAGATATTAATAAAATCAAAAAATACTACCAAAAAATTGGTTATAAAGTATTAACAAATAAAAAAATAAGTAAAATCAAAAAGATATTTAAAAATAAAAGTAGTGTCTTTACAGGTCAAACAGGTGCAGGTAAATCCTCACTTATTAATAAACTAGATCCTAAGTTAAATCTTCAAACAGGAGAAATATCTAAAGCTCTAGGAAGAGGTAAACATACTACTAGAACAGTTGAATTAATGGAATATGGTAAAGGTAAGATATTTGATACACCAGGATTTTCTTCTTTAGACTTTAAAGATATAGATAAAAAAGAAATTAAAAATGGATTTATTGAATTTGCTAAACATCCATGTCCTTATAAAGATTGTAATCATATTAATGAAAAAGAATGCCGTGTAAAACAAGCGGTAGAAGATGATAAAATAATGGCTAGTCGTTATCAAACATATGAGAAATTGATGAAGTAGGTGATAAAAATGAAGTTAATTTCGACTTCTTTTTTAAGTAGTCCAAGAATTGCGGATGACTTAATAAAACTAAATGAAACTAACACTGACTATATTCATGTTGATGTTATGGATGGGAAATTTGTTAAAGAAAAAAGTATGCCTTTTAAAGAAATGAAAAATATATATAAATATACCTCTAAAAGATTAGATGTGCATTTAATGGTTGAAAAACCTAAGAAATTGATTAAAAAGTATGCTAGTCTTAATACTGAATTTCTAACTATTCATCTTGAAACAGATAATTTAGAAGAAAATATTAATTTAATAAAATCATATGGTATTAAAGTAGGTATAACTCTAAATCCTGATACTGATATTAAGTTACTTGAACCATATTTAAAAGATGTGAATTTAGTACTTATTATGTCAGTTTTTCCAGGAAGAGGCGGACAACAATTTATTGAAGAAACTTATAATAGAATAAACTTATTAAAACAAATGATTAATGAGATAAATCCTAAAATACTAATCAGTGTTGATGGTGG
>CAYJHI010000058.1:0-4895 GCA_964370085.1 uncultured Muribaculaceae bacterium
TTGTTTCTGTTTCATGGGTATGCCTTGCATCAGAATTACGATATTTAGAGTAAATGTAGATGAAGTAAATTATTCCAGTGGCTAGGAATACGAAATCTGCTTCCCAATCTATAAATAGCATTCCAATAAAACTGATTATTTCAATAATACCGGAAACTAGAAATAATTTCGGATAATGAATCGGAATACTTCCCATTGTTTCTTTTGTTCTACCATTAACAGCAACGTAGTGAAGAACATTTTTGTCATTCTTCTTTTGATGATAACTGTATAACCATATAGGTAAATATGCAGCTAACCATTGTTGTCCTTTGATTTCTAAATCTTCTGTTTCCCATTTAATACCACGATCGTACTTTTCGCAAGTAACATTGGCAGCAAATTTAGCAACATCTCTAGCTTGAGAAGTTACTAAACCTTGAATATGTTCAATATTGACATCTCTTTTTTCAGAGGTGAAACCTTTAATATAATTAGCATTCCATTTAATAGCATTTTCAAGATCAAAAGGCATAATAGAATTAATTATATTTGTTGTTTTATTTTTATTTTTTTGATTTAATTTATCCAAGTTGGATTCAACAGTTAAATCATGAATTGCAACGTCAAATTCTCTTTTTAGATAGTGAAGATCAGCATCATATCTTGTTTCAGTATGTTTATCATCCCCACTACCAACAGTAACTGTGTACTGTCTGATTAACTCTTCTCCTTTTCCTTCTAAAATAGAATGAGCATTAATATCTACAACCATGTAAGGAAGATATACTCCCATGACGTTTTTTGTTGTAAATTCTCTTCTAAATGTTGGATGTGCAAAGAATTTTCTCTTACCTACAAACGTTGTTATAGAATCTTTAGCATCTTCTTTTTTTATACTAAAAGGTAAGATAACGTCAGGTATAGCACCATTATCAATTGCTTCATTCAGCGATAACATATTACGACACCAGTGACATCTAGATTGGGGAGCTTCTTTAGTATCGATAACTACTTCAGCTCCGCAACTAGTACATTTTATGGTAACAATATCTTTGGCATCTTTTGAAATACCTTGAGCGCCACTACCAATATGCATTCCCTTTAAGTTTTTAATATCTTCAATAATATCGTCTGCTTTTTCTTCTTCAAATTCGTGTCGACAGAAATCACATCTTAATTTACCTGTTTTTGAATTAAAACTTATGTCAGTTGCACCACATTTTGGGCACTTTATTTGGCCATCTTTGGCATTCTTATTTGTTTTAATAATCTTAGGTTCTTTAGTCTTAGGAGTGGTTTCTATCTTTTCGACTTCTAAAACCTTTTCCTTAGCATTTGTCATATTACATTTTCCCTAAAATCTCTGCTTTTTCTTTGTCAAACTCTTCTTGAGTTAATACTCCGGCATCAACTAATCCTTTAAGTTTTGTTAATTTGGCATATGGATCTTCTTGTGGAGCAGCTTGTTGTTGTGGTACTTGTTGTTGTAAACCACCCATTGCACCTCCAACTGAGTTCATTCCCATTCCCATGAATCCCATGTTCATAGCTCCACCTTCTGATTCACCTGCTGCTTGGAATCCTCTTGCTACTGATTGTTGCATAAATGAATTCCCTCTTGCACCAGACAATGCATCAGCTTTTTTAACATCACTAAGTAATGCTTTTGTATCAGCATCATACTCAATTGCCGCGATAGCAACTTTAATGATTTCTAAACCACGATCTGATTTCCATTGATATGCATCTTCAACAGCTTGTGATAAGCTTGCTGCAAACCCAATTTGATCACCTTGAATTTTGGTGATTCTATTTCCTTTTGATGGATCATTTGTATAATTTGAAAAAGCTGCAGATAAACTTCCAACTACTTCATTAAACAGTTGATTTCCTCCATCATTATCCATATCGGCAAAGTCAAAGATTGTTCCATCTTGTAAGTAAGACGCTGGTACAAATTGTTTTACAAATAAAATCGGATCTATGATTCTTAATGAGTAAGTTCCTCTTGTAATCGCTCCAACTTGTGCATTTAAATAAGCATCATCCCAATATATTTCAGCTTGTGTTCCAAAGCGATTGTTAGGTATTTCTTTTAAATTAACATAGAAAGCTTGTTGTTCTGAACCTGGTTGTCCTCCCATTTTAAATCTTTCCCATGTTTGTTTGATAAGTGGTCCTACAAATCCATCTCCTGCAAAAATAGATTGTGAATTTACATCTTCTGAACTGTAAATAAATCCACCTGGTTCTGCAATACATCCAGTTACTTTACCATCTTCTAAAGTAATTAGTGCAGTTCCTTCCGGTACAATAATTTTACTTCCGTTAGTAATAATGTTTTCTGATCCTTTCGTATTAGAACCACGACCATTATTTTGTCCTTCTGGTACAGCTGGGAAAACTCCTGCTGTTGCAGACACTCCTTCCATTGGCTTGTAAAAATCTTTCCACTGATCAGCAAAAGTTCCACCAATTGCTCCAGCAAATGCTTTAATAAATCCCATAGTATTTACCTCTTTTCTTTATTTTAGAAATACACTTACATATATATTCCCATTAATCTTATAATATCACAAATTATGATTACGTTCTACAAAAAAACAACTATTTCTAGTTGCTAATACTAAATCTTTCATTTGTCTTCTTATATCCAATTTCAAATAATATGTTAATTAATATCTTATCAATCATTTTTAGTCTTTTTATATCTATTTTTACTTCTTTTTTAGTTTTCTTATTTAAACAAGCAAACAAAATAAGATGCTTAATTAAATATAATCTTTTATTAAAGGGAATACCTTTTAAATCCATCTGTAATGATTCAAGATAATATTTGTAATACCCATTTGGATTACTAGAAAATAACTTATCAATATTTTTGGTAAGACCATCTGTTTGATACTCACAGATCATAATATTTTTATTAAATAAAAGAATACCTTTTTCTTTTCTATCCATCTGATTATACATTCTAGCTTCAGTAATGAATCGCTCTTTTTTCTCTAGTTGATGTTCATAATTTTTCCTAACTTCTGTTTTATAAACAAGAGCTATTTCACCTTCAAAATTATTTTTCAAATATAAATCAAACATTTTAATTGGATAATTTTTTTCTTGGTAATTACTATTATCGTAATCATTCATTGTTTTAATATAACCTAGAGCATAAAATTTTTTATCTTTGTTTTTTTTATAATCTATAGTTATTTCTTTTAATGCATTGTCTGTTAAATAGTCATCAGAATCTACTTCTAGAATTAACTCCGTGGTAACGTTACTAGTGCCGAAGTTAATAGCTTTCATTTTCCCTTGGTTTGATTGATAATAATAATGAATTGGAAAGGGACTGTTTTTTTTCCAATTATTAATTATTTTAGAAGTATTATCGTCACTTCCATCATCTACTATTAGCCATTCAAATTTTTGATAGCTTTCATAGTTTTTTAATAAACTATTATATAGTTGTTCTAATAATTTTTCTCTATTATATGTGGCAGTTAAAACAGTAATCATATTATTTCTCCCATATATCAATGTATTGTTTTATAGTATTGTCCTTAACTTTATATTTTTTTATAGTTGGTTGTTTTTTTAAAGTTTCCTCCAGTAATTTTAGTAAACTATTTTCATCGTTTTCACAAATACTGTAATTTGGATATCCTTTTAATGCTTCTACTACTCCTGTCTTAGTAGCAAGAATATATTTATTTAGAACAATTCCTTCTTTGGCAACCATAGAGTACCCTTCATAGATAGAAGGTATTAGAAGATAATCACAATTTTCTATATATGGATATGGATTATCTTTCTTTCCTATAAAATGGAAACTATTTGTTAATTTATTTGCTTTTATCTTTAAAGAAAGTTGATCTTTCAGAGGTCCTTCTCCTATAACAAATATTTCATAATTATATTTATCCGATATTTTTTTATGTACTTCAATTAATCTTTCATAACCTTTTGCTTCTACTAATCTTCCTACTACTAAGAAATTAATTTTATCTTTGTTGAATGGCAATTTTAATTGTTCTTGTGCCTTTACTATAATTCTTTCAGGATCAAAATAATTATAGACTACTTTTAGTTTATCGCCAGAAATATTATTATTAGCAATATTAGAAAAATTCACTTTACTCTCTTCACTAACAAAAACTGTTTTTTGATATTTTTCATAAATTTTAATTAATTTTTGACATCTATCTATAGAGTAATGTTTTGTTAAATCTGTATGAATAAAACTATACAATTTTTTGTTTTTTGAAATACTGAATAAGTTAGTTATTGGTCCTTCTAAAAAAGCAACTTCAATATCATATTTATCTTTAATGTATTTATTATATATTTTTTGACAATAATACTTTGTTCTAAAAAGAAGTCCTAATCTTTTTTTTGTTACAAATGAACTTGTTTTATAATTTAGTTTCTTAATAGAGATAACTTTTACTTTTTCATTTAATTCTTTTTTTAACTCTTCATCATTATATATAGTTAAAATTGTTACTTTATATTTGTCAGTTAAAGTATTAGCTAAATCTACTAATACTTTTTCTGCTCCTCCTATAGTTAAACTTGTAATTCCAAAAACGATTTTTTTCATTATAGCTCCTTAGCTCTTAAATATAGCATTGTATGTAACACAATAATTACTACCATTACTGATGTATTAAAATAAGTGTGTCCTGCTAATGTAGAAATAGCATATGATAAAAATGCACCTACCAACAGCATTAAATAATCAACCTTAAGATTTTTTCTTTTTACTATACCTTTGTAAAAGGCATATCCAAAGATGGCTAAGAACGGTCCCATAAAGATGATGAATCCAATAATTCCAAAGTTATAAAAAAGTGCTAGAGTTTCCATTTCTAAAGTAAGCATACCAATATTAGTTAAATATCCATTACCAAATA
>CAYJHI010000059.1:0-4769 GCA_964370085.1 uncultured Muribaculaceae bacterium
AGAATTGAAGACTATTAAAAGAGAACTTGTTGTTGATAATAAAAAAAGTTTTTTATCGTTAGAGAAATATAATATTACTCTAAATAATGGTAGTTTGATTACTAGAGAAAAAATACTTAAAGGTGGTAGTTTAGGAAGTGCTTCTATAATATTACCTATTACAGAAGAAGGGGAATATTTAATGGCTGTTGAACCTAGAGTGTTTACTGAAAAAACAGTAGATGTTGGATTTCCTGCTGGTTATATTGATAAATTTGAAAATGAGTTTGTGGCTGCTAGAAGAGAACTTTTAGAAGAGACAGGATATGTTACTGATAATATTATAAAATTAGGATCTTTTTATCAAGATCAAGGTTGTTCAGGGGCGTTAAATAGTTATTTCTTAGGACTAGATGTTAAGAAAATAAAAGAACAGTCATTAGATGAAGGTGAGTTTATTCGTTTTATGACTTTTAATAAAGATGAAGTAGAAGAACTTATTTCTCTTGGGTATATGAGTGGACTTAACTCTGCTTATATATTTGAGAAAAGTAAGAATTATTTGAAGAAGAGGTAGTTATGGAATATAAAGTATTTGAGAGTAGTGAAGGTAATGTTTGGAAGTATATCTTTAATAAAGAAGATATGATTGCTGAAACTGTATTATACAAATATAATGATTTTTATGAGAGAACAGTTATTTGTTGTAGTGTACAAAGTGGTTGTCCAGTTGGATGTACTTTTTGTGGAACAGGTTCTAGATTTGTTAGAAATTTAACTAGTGAAGAAATAGTTTGTCAACTTATTACAGTATTGACTGATAAAGGTTTAATTAATGATATAAATGATAAGTGTAAGAAATTTCAAATTATGTTTATGAGTATGGGCGAACCTATGTTAAACTGGGAAGAAGTAGAAAAAGCAATTAGAATTTTACATGAAAGATTTAATAATGTAGAATTATTATTATCTACTATTGGAGTAGATAATGATGAAGTTTTTAATAAAATTATTAATCTTTCTAAAGAAATAGATAAAATAGGATTGCAGTTTTCTATACATAAATCAAATGATGAAGAAAGAAATATATTAATTCCTTTTAAGAAGAAAATGAATTTGAAGAAGATTAGAGATGCTGGTATAATATGGTACAGAGAAACAGGGAGAAAACCATTTTTAAATTATTGTATTGATGGCACTAATAACTATGATATTAATTTTAAAGAATTAAGTGATTTGTTTTCACCAGTTATATTTAATTTTACTTTTAGTGTCGTATGTTCTAAAGATGAGAATATGAAAGATGCATCTTTTAGAAAGTTGAATATTATTGAAGAATTTCAAAATAGATTTTTAGAATTAGGGTATAATGTAAGAGTGTTTGATCCTGCTGGTCAAGATGATATTGGTGGGGGATGTGGACAGTTGTGGTATGTACAAAAATGGTTAAAAGAGCGAGGTAAATAATGAGAGAATATGGTTTTATTAAAGTAGGTAGTTTAGCTAGTGAGATGAGGGTATGTGACATTGATTTTAATGTTACTAAGTTAATTGAAGATATTAAATTAGCTAGTAAGAAGGGTATTAAAATACTTTGTACACCTGAGTTATCTATTACTGGTTATACTTGTGGTGATTTATTTAGACAAGATGTTTTATTAGAAGAATCTCTTAATGGTTTGAATAAAATAATTAATGCTACTAGTAAGTTAGATATTTGTGTTGTAGTGGGTATGCCTTTAAAACATGAAGATTTATTATATAATGTTGGAGTAGTTATAAATAAGGGTAAAATACTTGGTATTGTTCCTAAGACTTTTATTCCTAATAATAATGAGTTTTATGAGAAACGTTGGTTTTCTTCTTCTAAGTCTATTAAGAATAAAAATATTAATATTTTAGGACAAGATGTTATTATTAGTCCTTATCAATTATTTGTAAATAAGAATATTAAATTTGCAGTAGAAGTATGTGAAGATTTATGGATGCCTAATTGTCCTTCTATTGAACATAGTTTGAATGGGGCGACTATTATTTTAAATCCATCAGCATCGCCAGAGATTATTGGTAAAAGAGAATATCGTAGGAATTTAGTTAGTATGACTAGTGCGAAAGAGATTGGAGCTTATGTTTATAGTTCTAGTGGGGTCAATGAATCTAGTTCTGATCTTGTCTTTTCAGGTCATTTACTTATTTGTGAGAATGGTTCTGTTTTAGAAGAGAGTTTAGAGTATGACTTTTCTAGTAGATTAGTTTATACTGATATAGATGTTGATAGATTAGTTCATGATAGAATTAATAATAGTAATTTTATTAGTGATAGTAATATTTTATATGATATAATTTCTTTTGAAATAGATGATAGTGAAGTTATTGATAGAATTTATCCGATGTATCCTTTTGTTTCTAGTAATGAAGATAAGAAAAAAGAAATTTGTGAGGAGATATTACAGTTACAAAGTAGTGGGTTAGCTCGAAGACTTAAACATATTAATTGTAAGAAGACTGTTATTGGGATATCAGGAGGACTTGATTCTACTTTAGCATTTCTAGTAATAGTAGAAGCTTATAAGAAACTTGGTATTAGTAATGATAATATTATAGGTGTAACAATGCCTGGTTTTGGAACGACTGACCGTACTTATTTAAATGCTTGTAATTTAGTTAAAGAGTATGGTGGTACTTTATTAGAAGTAAGTATTAGGGATGCTTGTATTCAACACTTTAAGGATATAAATATTTCTATTGATGATAGAAGTGTTACTTATGAGAATGCTCAAGCTAGAGAGAGAACACAAATTTTAATGGATCTTGCTAATAAAGAGAATGCTTTATTAGTTGGTACAGGTGATTTATCAGAGTTAATACTTGGATGGTGTACTTATAACGGAGATCATATGAGTATGTATGCAGTTAATACTGGTGTTCCTAAAACATTAGTTAGACATATCGTAGGAGTAGTTAGTGATAATACTAATTCTAAGACTTTAAAAGATATTTTAGATACTCCTATTAGCCCAGAGTTATTGCCACCTGATAAACATGGTAATATTACACAAGAAACAGAGAGTAAAATAGGTCCTTATGTTTTACATGACTTCTTTATTTATCATTTCTTAAGATATGGAGCAAGTCCTAAAAAGATATTATTTTTAGCTAAACATACTTTTAAAAATAGTTATAGTGAAGAAGAAATTAAGAAGTGGTTAGTAGTCTTTATAAAGAGATTTTTCACACAACAGTTTAAACGTAATTGTCTACCTGATGGAGTAAAAGTTGGAAGTATTAGTGTTAGTCCTAGAGGAGATCTTAGAATACCAAGTGATGCTAGTTATAATATGTGGTTGAAACAATTAGAAGAGGTGTAATTTATGAGAAGAGGAATATTCATTGGAGCTTTTAATCCTATCCATAATACGCATGTTTTATGTGCAAGGAAACTTATCGATTTAGATTATATCGATGAATTAACTTTTGTTCCTTGTGGAAATAAATATGATAAGAAAAGTCTTGCAAGTGAGAATGAACGTTTAGAAATGATTAAGTTAGTTTTAAATGATAAAATGGATGTTTCTTCTTATGAATTTGGTAGGCTTACTTATACTTATCAGACACTTGATTATTTAAAAGATTTATATAAAGATGAATTATATTTAATAATTGGTAGTGATAATTTAGGTTGGTTTAAGAATTGGGTTAATGCTAGTTATATGCTTACTAATTATAAGATAATTGTAATGATTAGAGATGGTGAAGATATTAGTAATACTTTACTTGATTATGAAAAATATATTGATAATATAATAATTGCTGATTTAAAGACTGATTTCTTATCTTCTACTTTGGTTAGAGATTTAGTTAAGAAAAAAGACTTTTCTTTACTTAGTAATTATCTTAATAGGAGAGTTTTAGATTATATAACTGTTAATAAATTATATGAGGTGTGAGATGAGAGAAATAATTGAAGAGTTAAAATCATTAAAAAAGACTGTTTCAACAATGGAGTCTTGTACTGGTGGATATGTTGTTAGTAGTTTTACTAATGTGGAAGGTGCTTCTAGTGTTGTTAAGTTTAGTGCGGTTACTTATTCTAATGAATATAAAATAAAAATGGGAGTAGATGAAAAATTAATTTCTAAGTATTCTGTTTATAGTGAAGAAGTTGCTAAAGATATGGCATTAAAGATAAGTGAATTTGCTGATAGTGATATAGGTATTGGTATTACTGGTAAGATAAATAAGCCTGATTTAGATAATTATACTGATAATGATAGTATTATATATGTAAGTATTTATGATAGAGAAAAGAATACTTTTACTAATGAATCTATTGAAGCGATTTCTGATACAAGAGAGAATAATAAGAAACATATATTAACTAGAGTGACTTCCTTATTAAAGAAAGTACTTTGTAATGAAAAGAAAAATAAATAAGATTAAGTTATTTTATAATGAAAATAAAAAAAGTAAGGATTTAGTTAAGAAATTAGAAAAGAAGTTAATAAAGAACAATTTTGTTATTGATGACTCTTTATTTGATTTAGGTATTGCAATAGGAGGAGATGGTTCTTTTCTTAGGATGATAAGAGCATGTTCTTTTAATAAAGATACTTTATATATTGGTATTAATACTGGTACTTTAGGTTTTGCTCAAGAAGTTAATCCTAATGATTTAGATAGTTTTATTAATGATTTAAATAATAATAAATATAAAATAGAAACTCATGAGGTGCAGGAAACTAGTATTTTTATGAAGGAAGAAAAGTTTACTTTATATTCAATGAATGAGA
>CAYJHI010000060.1:0-4753 GCA_964370085.1 uncultured Muribaculaceae bacterium
TGAAAGAATTAGTGAAGAGAAGTTGGAATTAGAAAAAGAAGAATTGATAGAAGTAATAAGTAGTAAAAATAAGAGTTTAGTTATTGTTACTAAGGATACTTCTATATATGATGAGTCTGGTTTAGTGATAGGTAAAATATATAAAGATGAAGTTGTTAACTTAGAAGTTTTAGAAAATGTAGATGAAAATATAAAATATTTTAAGTTTAGTGATGGAGATTATTATCTATCTTATTTAGATGTAGAAGAGTATTTTGAAGAGGTAATAGTGGATACTAATTACAAATATTTAATACCTTTTAATGAGAATATAGTTGCAGATTCTGTTGTTTTTTATCGTGATGGTGTTCCTTTCTTGGAACTTGAAGATAGTTTTAATTTACCTATTATTAGGAAAGATGATTTGTATTATTATGTTGAATATAATGATGAACTTGTATCTGTTAAAAAAGATAGTGTTGAAGTAGTTAGTAATATTAATTCTAATGAAGAAGTTGCTTCAAGTGTTCCTGTCTTGAATTATCATTTCTTTTATGACAAGGGTGAAGAGTCTGTTTGTAACCAAGTTATTTGTCATCGTACTGATTTGTTTGAAAATGATTTGATTTATCTTAAAGATAATGATTATTATGGTGCTACGATGGATCAATTATATCAATTTTTAAATGGGGAAGTTAATCTTCCTTTAAAGAGTGTTGTGTTTACTATTGATGATGGTTGGTTGGCTGATAAAGGTATTATATTATTAGATAAATATCAATTTAATCATACTTTGTTTGCAATGAGTGAGTTTTATACTGATGATAATATTGTTGATTCAGAATATTTAGAAATACATTCACATACTAATGATTTACATGTTCCTTATTCTTGTCCTGGTTATGGTTTACAGGGAAGTGCTTTATATTGTTATGATTATGAAATGATTTATAATGATTTAGAGTTATCAAGAGAAAGACTTAATAATAGTGAATACTTTTGTTTTCCTTTTTATGAGTATAGTGATTATGCGATTGGGATATTAAAAGATGTTGGTTTTAAGATGGCATTTATTGGTGGAAATGTTGATGCTAAAGTAGGTGTTGATTTATATAAAGTTCCTAGACATGTTATTTGGTCGAATACAAATATTAAAAGTATTGTTAATTAGTAACTAGAAATATTTCATTTAAATATGTATGAAGAAAAATTTCTTAATTTAAGGTAAAGGTTGAAAATTTCAATCTTTTTTTTGTAAAGTTGTTTCTTTTGTAGTTGCTTTTGTTGTATAATTAAATAGAATAAAAGAAGAATTGAGATGATATGATGGAAAAGAAAATAATGGATGGTAATGAAGCATGTGCTTATGCTTCTTATAATTTTACAGAGGTAGCGGGTATTTATCCGATTACACCTTCTTCACCGATGGCAGAGTTAACTGATCTTTGGAGTAGTGAAGGGAAACTTAACTATTTTGAACAACCTGTTAAAGTAGTAGAAATGCAGTCAGAAGCAGGGGCTGCTGGTATGTTACATGGATCTTTGCAAGCAGGATGTTTATCAACTACATATACAGCTAGTCAGGGATTATTATTAATGATTCCTAATATGTATAAGATGGCAGGAGAACGTTTACCTGCAGTTATAAATGTAGCAGCTAGAAGTTTATCGACTCATGCTTTATCTATTTTTGGTGATCACCAAGATGTTTATGCGGCAAGAGCTACTGGTTTTGCAATGCTTGCTAGTTCTAGCGCTCAACAAGTTATGGATTTAACAGGAGTAGCACATCTTTCTGCAATTAAAGGAAGAATTCCTTTTATGAACTTTTTTGATGGGTTTAGAACTTCACATGAGTTACAAAAGGTAGAACTTATCGATACTAAAAAGATGGAGAAGCTTATTGATAGAGAAGCTTTAAAAGAATTTAAAGAGAAAGCTTTATTAACAGGTAAAGCGGTTACTAGAGGAACTGCACAAAATGATGATATTTATTTCCAAGCAACAGAAGTTAGAAATAAATTTTATGATGAATTACCTGATATAGTAAATAAATATTTAATGGAAGTTAGTATTATAACAGGAAGAGATTATAGACCTTTTAATTACTATGGTGCTAAAGATGCTACTAAAGTAATAGTGGCAATGGGGTCTGTTTGTGAGACTATTAAAGAGACTGTTGAATACTTAAATGAACATGATGAAAAGGTAGGTTTAATTGAAGTACATTTATATAGACCTTTTAGTGATAAGTATTTCTTAGAAGCATTACCTGATAGTGTTAAGACTTTGGCTGTACTTGATCGTACTAAAGAAGCTGGTAGTACAGGGGAACCTTTATACTTAGATGTTTTAAATATTATCAATAAACATAAACTTAATGTTAAAGTATTAGGAGGTAGATATGGTCTTTCTAGTAAGAATACTAATGCTAAGATGATTAAATCTGTTTATGACTTTATTGGTAAAAGAGATAGTTTTAGTGGATTTACTGTTGGTATAGAAGATGATGTTACTAACCTTAGTATTCCAATTGATGAGAAGTTTGTTATACCAAGTAATAATATTGAGTTCTTAGTATATGGATTTGGTTCTGATGGGATGGTTTCTTCATGTAAAGATATTATGAAAGTTACTGGTAATAGTACTAATGCTAATGTACAAGGATATTTCCAATATGACTCTAAAAAGAGTTCAGGAGTTACAATAAGTCATTTGCGTTTTTCTAAGAAGGATATTAGATCGACTTATTATGTAGAAAATCCTAGTTTAGTAGTATGTACTAAAGATACTTATTTAAAGAAATATAGGATATTAAATAATATTAATGAGAATGGTACTTTTGTACTTAATACTAATAAGACGAAAGAAGAACTTTTAAGTTATTTGACAGTTAGGGATAAAAAAATATTACAAGAGAGAAATATTAAATTTTATACAATAGATGCTTATGATATATCTAGTTCTGTAGGTCTTGGTAATAAGATTAGTATGATTATGGAACTTATGATGTTTAAAGTAAGTAGAGTGATGGATTTTGATTTTGTGCATAACTATTTAAAAGAGAGTGTCACTAAAAGATTTGCTAAGAAGGATAAGTCAGTAGCGACTAATAATATTAAAGCAATGGAGATGTCTTTAGATAAACTTACTTTAATTGATATGGGTAATGTTAATACTAGGGGATTGATTGAAGATAAGAAAATGTCTTTCTTTGAAACGATTGATTTAAGAGAAGGTGATAGTTTACCTGTAAGTGCTTTTTTAAATAATCCTGATGGTACTTTTGAAGGGGGATCTACTACTTTAGAGAAGAGAAATATTGCTAGTGATGTTCCTTGTTATAATAAAGATAATTGTATTAATTGTAACTTTTGTTCATTAGTTTGTCCTCATGGGGTTATTAGACCTTTCTTATTAACTAAGGAAGAGTTTGAAAAGGCTCCTAATGAAGTTAAAGCACAGACGGTGGAAGCAATTATTGAAGGAGTAAAATATCGTTATACGATTGGTATTAGTGAAGAGGATTGTACTGGTTGTAAATTATGTTCTAAGGTTTGTCCTGGTAAAAAGGGTGTTAAAGCTTTAGAAATGGTTGAGAATGAAAATAAGAACAAAATAGTAAGTGATTATTTATTTAATAATGTAACTTATAAAGAAGTTATGAATAAAGCTACTATTAAGGGTAGTCAGTTTAGAAAACCTTTATTTGAGTTTTCAGGAGCTTGTGCAGGTTGTGGTGAAACTCCTTATGTTAAACTTTTAACACAGTTAAGAGGAGATAATTTAGTAATTGCTAATGCTACTGGATGTTCTTCTATTTATGGAGGAAGTGCACCATCTACACCTTATACTATTCCTTGGGCTTCATCTTTGTTTGAAGATAATGCTGAGTTTGGATATGGTATGAAGGTTGCAGATAAAATGATGAAGGAACAAATAGTGGGTATTATTGAAGCTAATTTGTCTAAAGTTAAAGAAGAAGAAGTTAAAATATATAAAAATTATATTAAGAATATTTCTAATGAAACGGCTTTATCATTACTTAAAGTAATTGATCATACACCTGTAAAAGAATTACTTAAATTTAAAGATTTTATTAAACCTAAAGATGTTTGGTTATTAGGTGGAGATGGATGGGCTTATGATATTGGGTTCTCTGGTATTGATCATGTTTTAGCTAATAAAGAGAATATTAATATATTAGTACTTGATACAGAAGTTTATTCTAATACAGGTGGTCAATCTTCTAAGTCATCTCGTTATGGATCTGTTGCAAAGTTTGCGGCACATGGTAAAGAGACAGCGAAGAAAGATCTTGCTAAAATAGCACTTACTTATCCACATGTTTATGTTGGTACAATTAGTATGGGTGCTAATTATCAACAAGCTATTACGGTGTTAGAAGAAGCTAATAATTATGATGGACCATCTATTGTAATTGCATATTCTCCTTGTATTGAACATGGTATTAAAAATGGTATGGATAATTCAATTGATGAAGAAAAAAGAGCAGTTATGTCAGGGTATTTCCCAATATTTCATTATAATCCGGAAACTGATATTTTTAAATTAGATTGTAAACCTGATTTTGAAAACTATTTAGATTTCTTAGAAAATGAAAATAGATATCAAGCTCTTAAGAAAATAGATAATAAGAGATATAGAGAATTAGTTGCTAAGAATGTTAGAATGGCACAAGATAGATTTAATTACTATAAGAGTTTAGAAACAAAAAAAGAAGATCAAAATTAATTGATCTCTTTTTTGTATG
>CAYJHI010000061.1:0-3265 GCA_964370085.1 uncultured Muribaculaceae bacterium
AATTATTAAGTGATAAATATGATGTATCAGAATGTAGTTTATATGATATGTTTCCTAATACTTATCATGTTGAGTGTGTAACAGTTCTTGAAAAGAAGTAAAGCTAGTAATATTAGTGTTTGAGACTTCTTTCTAAAGGCTTGTAAAATATAGAAATAACATATAGATAACATGTATGGACTGATAGAAATATCGGTTCTTTTTTATTCTGTTACTAGAAAATTATATTTATAGATGCTATAATATGAATGGAATTAAGAAGTATATAAAAGGAAGGTTATTTTAAAAATGGTTCAAATAAGCATAGAGTTAGAAAAAGACTATTTAAATTTATTAGGAATAGATTATATAAAAGCAAAAAAATTAAAATTTTACCAGGTTTAAAAGAATATGAAGCAAATTATAGTTTTGCATCAAAGGAAATAGAAGATAAAGTAGATGGGGAAATATCAATACTTATCGTTGACAAGGCATATCGAGGAAAACAGATAGGCAAAAAGTTAATAGAAGAGGTTTTTACTAGAGCTAAAAAGAATCATCTTAAAACATTAATGATATTAACAGAGGAAGCATGTAATTATAGATTTTATGAAAATCTTGGATGTGAGTTAATTTATGAAGCTACAATAGAAAATAAAGAGGAAAAGAAATGTGGTAAAGATAAATATGGAAGGGGTTATATATTTTTTAAAAAATTATAATCAAATATATTTATAAAAAAATAAAAAGTTATTAATATCTAATATTTATGATATACTTTTATTAGGTAAAGGAGGTGTGATTATGAGAAAGGTAGGATTAGGGTGTTTAGTACTTTTGTTAGTTTTGACTGTTACTGGATGTTTTGGTGGTAAAGTACTTAGTTGTTCTATTGAGACTAATGTGACTTCTAATACAATTGATTTAACTTTTAACAGTAACGATGAAGTAGTTAATATTGATATGGAAATTAATGCTATTTATACGGAAGAACCGACTGATGAAGAGTTGAATTCTATGTGTGCTGATCTTGAAGGACTTGATGGTGTTGTTTGTGAAGTGTCTAAGGATGATGAGTCAATAACTATGATTGCTAAAATTGATTTATTAAAAGCAGATGATGATACTGTTCAACAATTCAGTTATGGTGAAGATGGATATGAAGCTAGTAGAGCAGATGCTGAAGAGGATGGATATACTTGTAAATAAAAAGAATCTTATGATTCTTTTTTATCTGTCATAAACACCGAAGATCATTCTTTCTACTGCTAAGTATAAATAAGAAATAGAGTACCAAGTATTGTAATCAACTATGCCTGTTTTATTTAAATAGAAAGTAGTTTGGAATTTTTCAACTGCTTGTTTAGTTTGTTCGTCGAATTGTCCGTTTGGGTTTTCTACTTGGAAAAGACCGGGATAGTTTCCTCTAATTATATTTATTTCATTTTGAAATTTTTTTACTTCTTCACCGCATGAACCTAAACTTAATTCATAACCTGGGAAAGAAGAGGGGAGTCCTGTTTGATATTTAGCTGTTTCAATTGTTATGCTATCGCCATAATAAAATTTTAATATTTCTTCACTTGTTTTTCCTTCCAAGCCTAAATCGTTTGATCCCCATTGCCATAACCATCCTTCATTTTGTAATTTATCACCATCACAGTACTGAGCAAGCAAAGGTTCTTCTTTGTTTGTCCTTTTTATATATTGAAGCATCAATTCGTCAACTGTATCAGAAATTGAGTCGTAAATAGTTTTACCTATAGTATATTTTTGATCATATGCTGTGACAGAAGTTATAGTGAAATTGTATCCTTTAGATGGATACCACTCGGTATATATTCTATTTAAAGTAAAAGACATTATGGCTAGAATATTAGCTTTTAGTGTTTCTTTTGGCCAAGTAGGATATATTTCGCTGGATGCTACATTTTTGATGTAATCAGGAAAAGTTACAATGTAATTTGGTACTTTAGAAGAATCTGGTGTTCCATCATGTACTATGACATATTCTGGTACTATTACTTCTTCTAAAACGATGCTACTAGTAGTACTTTCCTTATCGTTATATTTTGGTGAATAATCTCCTGATAAAGTAATTGGTGGTACTAGTAATTCTATTTGATTCTCACTTAAGTCATCACTGGCATTCATTATTACTTCTTGTCTTGCTGTAATAGAAGGAAATATTTCTATATTTCTTACAATAACGGTTGTCATTCCTAACTTAGTTACTTCTATATCATAAGTCTTATAGGGATTTTCTTGATTAGGACTTAGGGAATTTTCTTTAGGAACTGTTGTTAATGGTATTTTAATAGTTTTACCGTTTTCATCTGTTTGATATATGGTAGAAAGTCCTATTACTTTAATATTAGCGCTTTCTATTGGTTGAGATATGTCATCAGCATATACTGATACTTGTAAATATCCTTCGTTCATTTTATCACTCCTTTTAAAGTGTATGCAAAAAATAAGAAGTGTAATCATATAATGAAATGATGGAGGTTATATGATTGAATTTGTTGATTTAGAATATGGATCTAGTGGGAGTAACGTTACTTTGTTACAGCAGTTACTTAGAATTAATGGATACTTTCCTGCTTCAATAACAGGGGTGTATGGACCTGATACTTCTACTTATGTCAGTTTGTATCAAAAAGAGAATAATCTTGTAGTTACAGGTAATGTTGATGAGGAAACTTGGAAATCTTTGTTTTTAATAACACAACCGGCTGTAGGTATTTCTATTCTTGATAAACCGGTTTTAAAAATTGATGATACAGGGGAAGATGTTGTTGAAGTACAGACAATACTGAAAAGTTTAGGATATTATAAAGGTGTAATTAATGGTATTTTTGATAGTGTTTTAGAAGTTAGTTTACAAGCATTTCAATTTACTAATAAAATTGTTCCTAGTGGTGTTGTTAACGAGACTACTTGGAGTGCTCTTTTGTTTTTATATGCTCCTTTAGCAGATTGTGATGAAGGGGTTGAAAACTTAGATGTTTATATTGTTAATGCAGGAGACACCTTATATAGTATTGCAAGAAAATTTGATATTAGTGTGTCTGAGTTAAAAACGTTAAACAACTTAGATAGTGATACATTAAGTATTGGGCAAGAACTTATTGTTAGTAGTAATCCTGATGTGAATCTAAGTGAAGAATACATTGTTAAGTTAGGTGATACTTTATATAGTATTGCAAATGATTTTGGTGTTAGTGTAGTAGACTTGAGATTATTAAATAATTTAACCAGTGATTTACTTAGTATAGGACAAATA
>CAYJHI010000061.1:3365-4659 GCA_964370085.1 uncultured Muribaculaceae bacterium
AGACTTGAGATTATTAAATAATTTAACCAGTGATTTACTTAGTATAGGACAAATACTTAAAATACCTAGTTCTGATGTTATACCTTTACCTGATAATATTTATGTTGTTAAAACAGGAGATACTTTATATAGTATTGCAAGAGAGTTAGGTATTAGTGTATCTGAATTAAAAGCTTTAAATAATTTAGATAGTGATATATTAAGTGTAGGGCAAGAATTAATTATACCTGGGAAAGGAGAGGTTTTAGAAACTAGGTATATAGTGCAGGCAGGAGATACTTTATATAATATAGCTTCTAGATATGGAGTTAGTGTTAATGATATATTAGCTTTAAATAATCTTAGTAGTGCTTTACTAACTATTGGGCAAGTACTTAAAATACCTAGTATTGATGATGATGAAATTACTTATACAGTACAACCGGGAGATACTTTATATGGTATTGCAAGAAAGTTTAATACAACAGTTGATAGTATATTAGTTAAGAATAATCTTAATAGTGCTTTACTCAGTATTGGGCAAGTGTTAAAAATATAATTAATTTTATATTTTTTTATGTTATACTTTTATTAGAGGTGTCTATGAAGAAACATTTTAATTTAATTAATTATGGATTATTAGGGGGATTAGTTTTCTTCTTAATTGTGATGATATTTAATGGAGTTAACTACAGTTATACTGAGTTGTTACTTTATTTTTTGATGTTGGCAACGATGATGTTTGTAGGTGGTATGATTATTAATGAGAAGAGTAATTATCGAAAGAATGTTAATACTTATATTTTCTTATATTTTGTATTATTTATTTTAGTAACAATGTTTATTAATAGACCTAATGTTTCTTTATTTAATATTGATTATTTAACTCATTATTTAGAAGATGTTAATTTAATGCCTATGAAAACGATAGTTAATTTATTTATGGTTAATCCTCAAATAAATGATATATTAATTAATATAGGTGGTAATTTATTAGCACTTATGCCTTTAACGTTCTTATTAGTAGTTAAAGACATAAGATTTAAAAGTTATAAAAGACAGTTTGTAATATTGTTTTTAACTGTTTTTATGATAGAGATTATGCAATTTTTATTAGGTACGGGGCAATTTGATGTAGATGATTTTATTTTAAATATAGGTGGAGCTTTAGTATTTTTATGGGTTTTAAATAAATGGAAAATAGTAGAATATACGAGAAAAGCTTTTTTTACAAACTTTAAGTTAAGAAAAATTATTAATTATATCTTATATATAATTATTGTTGTAGTAACAGTGTTAGTGATTATCTAACACT
>CAYJHI010000062.1:0-4625 GCA_964370085.1 uncultured Muribaculaceae bacterium
AAAAGCATATGGTTTTCTTAATATCATAATCTAGTTCTCCCATCTTAATAAATTATAACCTATTTTAAAGTAAAAGAAAAGATGTTATAATTAATTTATGGAGGATTTATGAAATTAAAATTATTTATAGCAGGATTAGGATCTTTGGTATTGTTAACTGGTTGTTCTACTACTAGTCAAATCACTGAATTGGATTATAGCACTTTAGAAAAAATGTGGGAAGAAGAAGAAACTTTTATTTTAGAAGTTGTTAAGGATGATTGTTCATATTGTGATGAGTTTGCACCTCGTTTTAATGAAGTTCTTAGTGATAATGATATAGAAGCTTATTCAATCAATATATCACATCTTAGTGAGGAAGAACTTGATGACTTCTTTTTAGAAACAAGTGCTACTTCTACCCCTACTGTTATTTTCTATACTAAAGGTGAAGAAAAATCGGTTATGACGAGAATAGTTGGTTCAGTAGAAAAAGATAAAATAGTTGAAAAATTAGAAGCACAAGATTACATTAAATAAAAAAAATTCTAACTTAATTGTTAGAATTTTCTTTTTGGTATGGTGTTTTCCCTTCGATTTCAGGTGTAGTCACGCCTAAATATTCTTGGAAATATTGACCTTTTTTAGCATAGTATGCTGCTATTTCACAAGCTGCAGAAGCTTGGAATCCTGTTAGTCCAAGATTATTTATATCAGTATAAACAAATTCCTTTATTTCTTTACCTTCTTTTTGGGCCTCTATCATTTCTAGAACACAAATACTTGCTTCAATAACTGCAGCATTATATCCATTTTCTGTATTAGCAATAACTAATTGTTCCCAGCCTTCTTTTAATTCTGGATTAACTAAAGAAGCACTCCTTTCTAAGAAAACAGGACGTTGTTGAAGAGCTATAAAGGCTGCATCTCTTTGTTGTTTTTGATATTCTTCTTGTTCTTTTTGGTCTTCTTTTTCTACTCTATCAGCAAACTTATTACCAAATGTCAAACGACGTAACGTTTTTTGATCTTCTATACTTTCCTCATTAACTTTATCATTAACATATAGAACTTCTAAAGTTTGACATGATATTATTCCTTTTATCGCAATACGGATACCTACAAAAGGAATACCACTTCTATTGACTTCAACATTTCTAAAAGCATTTACCGCCTCTAATTTACCTGTTTCTGTAGTTGTTGTCTTATCAATTTGATATAAACATATTACATCTTCACCAATATGTTCTTTTAAGTTATCAAATTGTTCTTGATATATTTTTTCTTTGTCTATTATTTCCATACCTTCTCCTTTTTTTATATATTATACAATGTTTTTATTAATTGTAAAGAAAAAAGACTAGCCTAGTCTTCTTTTTCTAAATAATCATTACCTTTATGAGGTTCATCCCATAGCAAATCATTATAATTTTGTTGTCTTAGTACTTCATATATAACAATTGCACAACAGTTAGATAGATTTAAACTTCTAACATTATCACTCATTGGCAAACGCATACAAGTATCTAAGTTATCTTTTAATATGTGTTTATCTATACCTGTTGATTCTTTACCAAAGATGAAATATAAATTTTCATCTTTTTTATTTTCATAATTAAAACTTGAATGTGGTTTATGCCCATATCTAGTGAAGTAATAATACTTACCATCTTTATTTTTTTCTAGAAATTCATCGTAGTTTTCATAAACATAATAGTCTAGTTTATCAATATAGTTGACACCACTTCTTGCTAAGTGTTTTTCATCTAAGGAAAAGCCTAACGGTTTAATAAGATGTAGTTTAGTATTAGTCCCTACACAAGTACGCATAATATTACCTGTGTTTTGCGGTATTTCTGGTTGATATAATACGATATGATTCATTAATTAGTCAACTCCAAATCTAAGTATGCATCTATTTCATCTTGATTAATGTTATTTTTAATATCTACTACTATTCCCTCTTCAATAATGATTAAAGCTGGATAATCTTCTAATTTAGAATTTGTTGTATACTTATCATTAAATTCTTCTTTAAATGCTGTAAAATTATTATTGTAATTAATATCCATATAGTTAAAAGTTGTCGCGTAAAGATTACTTTGTACTATTTTATTTAGAGTTTCACCTACTTCACGGCAATCATTTCTTTCATTCTCACAAATAAATAAAACTGCTGAGTTATTCTCTGTTAAATAATGATCTAATTCTTCTAAAGTGATACTAGATATAACTCCCTCTGTCACAGGAATAGAAAGTCTATATTCTTCATCTTTTTTATACCAATCTGCTAAATATAGACATACTAAAATAGTAACAGTAAAAATAGTAGCAACAATAATATAGTTCTTTTTAGGTTTCATAAACATCATCCTCTCATATATTTATTTTAACATATCTAGGTAATTATTTACAAGGGATGTTATTTCATCTTTACCCTCGTTGTAAAGTATGATTTTAAAGTTATTTATTCCTAAGTTTTGATACATTTTAATTAAATCGAAATAATAGAAATTACGATTGTTTAAAATATAATTTAGACCATTATCTGCAATGACTGGATATTTTTTGCCCATACGATCTTCTAGTTCCAATTTATTATATTTAACCGAACAATTATTAGTCTTTTTAAGAAGACAATATTTCATAACCATTAAATCTACTTTACCATATAAAATAACTTGATAATTAGGACTATAGTTATATTTTTCTTTGAACTTGGTAGTTAAGTCTTCTATTTCTTCCATTGTTAATTCTGGAGATAATGTTATAATATTTGAACCTAATTTATGATAGTGATGTACTGTCTTAGCATTAGTAACATTCATTGTGTAGTCTATCAAAGATATATTTTTATAACTTGCAAAACCTGATAAATTAGTAATCGTTATGTTATCAACACTTTCTTCTATTTGAGAAGTACGAGGTAATAAATAATAAACATTATTATTTTTATACTTTAAATATAAGTCATAAGAAGTAACTTCAATACGATCCACATTTAACTCTAAGCAATATTTTAATTGATTTTCATTTCTAACTAAGATAGTTAAACCAGATGTTTTATTTAGAGATAGAACATCTTTTGTTTCTTCTTTAATTCTTACTTGTTTGTTTTTTTGTTTTAAATGTTTTAACTCTTCTACAACTTCTCTTCTTAAATCATTTATTTTACTTAAGGGATAGAAACTATTAGAGGATAATTCGATTTTGATATCTTGCGATTTAAACGGAGTATTTCCTAATTTTGTTACTTGTTTAGTTATATCTTCTTTAAGAATAGGTCTATTAGAAGCTTGTTCTACTAAATCTCCTGATTTAGTAACAGTGTTGTTTCCTTCGATCATTGTAATTGTAAATGGTTCATTAATAAGAGATTTCACTTTAATAGTAATAGGTATTTGTTTTTCATTTTGACTATTATATTCATTTAATAACTCTTTTGAAATTGTTTTATTAACTTGTTCTAATTCTGTTATATCTAGTTTGTTATCAACCATAATTATTTGTCCACTTGTGGCTTTGTTAATTAATTGATCTTTCTCATTATATAAGAAGTTAACAATCATACCTTTATTAGAACTTACAAATCTAATTCCATCTTCTTGTTTAATATCATTAGTTAATTTAATAATAATTTTATCTTTAGTAATTTTTATAATATTACCTAGAGGGCTACCTAAGTGATTAGGATTTTTAATGTTTACTAATTCTTCATAAGTTGTATCAAAAAGATGTCCGACAGTAAATTCACGATTAAATAAGGTAAGTAAATCTTGCTTTGTTTTTTCTCCTATAACAATTTCTTTATTAGCATAGTATTGGTCGATTATATTGCGATAATACTTAGTTATAAATGCTACATATTCTTTACTTTTCATACGTCCTTCTACTTTTAAGGTCGTAACTGAACTTTCTAAAATAGATTTTATTTCTTTTGAAGTATTTAATTCTTTAGAACTTAATAGGTATTCATCAGTGATTACTTCCTCGTCATCAATTAATAATTTATAAGGAAGGCGACAACTTCCTACACATGATCCTTGATTACCACTTCTGTCTCCTATCATACTACTGAAGAGACAGCATCCTGAATAACTGATACATAAGGCTCCATGAATAAAGATTTCTTTTTCAATAGGAACATTCATTTTATTTATTTCAGATAAAGATAGTTCTCTAGCAAGAACCGCTCTTTTAACACCTAGTTTATGTAATAACTCTAAGCCTTTTTCAGTAGAATTATGCATTTGAGTTGAAGCATGTAATTCTAAATCAGGATATTTTTCCAAACATGCACATAATAATCCGAAGTCTTGAACAATGATGGCATCTACTCCATTTTTATGTAGTTCTTCTATATAAGATAGACAGTTATCAAAATCATTGTCTTTGATTAATGTATTAACTGTTACATAAACCTTTACATTGTATAAATGAGCATAATTAATGGTTTTAATAATGTCTTCAGTAGAAAAGTTTTCGGCGTATTTTCTAGCACCAAAGTTCTTTCCTCCTAAATAAACAGCGTCTGCTCCATTATGGATAGCAGCGAATAAACAGTCTTTATTACCTACTGGTATTAACAATTCTTTTTTCATGTTTCCTCCTTAAAAAAAGAAATCTATTCAAAGATTTCTCGACAT
>CAYJHI010000063.1:0-4586 GCA_964370085.1 uncultured Muribaculaceae bacterium
TTAACTTTATCTTCAAATTCTTCTTCTGTCCAAACTTGAATATTTAATTTGTTTGCTTTATCTAATTTACTACCAGCATTTTCTCCTACAATTAGGGCATATGTTTTTTTACTGACAGAACTTGATGTTTTTCCACCTAGATTTTCTATTAGTGTTTCTATTTCATCTCTTGTATATTTTTGTAATGATCCTGTTATAACAAAAGTTTTATTATGAAACTCTTCATTTATTTCTATTTTAGGTCCTGTGTATTCCATATTTACTTTTAGTGTTTTTAAATCTTCAATAAGTTTTTTATTATCTTCATTATAAAAATAATCTTTAATGCTTCTTATAATTATTTCACCAATATCTGGTATTGATAATAAATCTTCTTCTGTTGCATTTATTAAATTATCTAAATTTTGATAATACGTTGCTAGAACTTTCGCTTTTTTACTTCCAACATTTGAAATACCTAATGCAAAGATTAATTTATCTAGTGATGCTTGTTTACTCTTTTCTATTTCATCTAATAATTTATCAATTGATTTTGGTCCATACCCTTCTAGTTCTATTAAATCATTATAATGTTCTTTCAAACAGTAAATATCTTTTATTGTTTGAATGAATCCTAAATTATAAAAATCTTCAATTATCTTTTCTCCTAGACCTTCAATGTTAAGTGCATCTCTTGAAACATAGTGAATTAATGACTCTATTTTTCTTGCAGGACAGTTATCATTTAAACAATAGTAATCCACTTGTTCTTTTTTCTTTTCTAAAATAGTATTGCACATTGGACAATTAGTAATCATTTGAAATTCTATTTCTTGGCCTGTTCTTCTATCTTTAATTGCTTCTACTACTTCTGGTATTACATCTCCTGCTTTTCTAATAGAAACGATATCTTTTATTTTCAATTCTTTTTCATTAATAAAATCTTCATTATGAAGTGTTGCTCTTGAAATCGTTGATCCCATAACTAAGACAGGATCTAAAACTGCATTAGGTGTTATCTTACCAGTTCTTCCTACTGTAAAAATAATATCTTGTAATTTAGTTAATACTTCTTCTGCTGGAAATTTATATGCCGTTGCCCACTTGGGATATTTTGCAGTGAACCCTAATTTTTGTTGGTCTATAAATTTATTAACTTTTATAACGATTCCATCTATTTCATATTCTAAATTATGACGATTTTTTGTATATTCTTCTATAAATATTAATAGATCTTTTTCGTTTAAGCAATGTTGATGATTGTTAATAACAAAACCCAATTTTTTTAAAAATATTAATGATTCTTCTTGTGTATGTAATCCATAGTTCTCTGGATTTGGTATTTGATAAAGGATGCAATCTAAATTTCTTTTAGCTGCTACTTTTGAATCTAATTGTCTTAATGAACCCGCTGCAGCATTTCTTGGATTCTGCATAAGTGGTTCATTATTCTTTTTTCTTTCTTCATTTACTTTATCAAACGAAGCTTTACTCATATATACTTCACCGCGTACTTCAATATCTATTGCTTCTTTTAGTTTTAACGGAATTGATTTAATTGTTTTAACATTATGTGTTACATCTTCACCTACTGTTCCATCTCCTCTAGTTGCTGCTCTTACTAAAAGACCTTTTTCATATGTAAGAGAAATACTTAAACCATCTATTTTTAATTCTGCAATAAAGGTTGGGCTTACTTTTTCTTTTTTTATTTTATTGACAAAGTCATATATTTCCTCTTCATTAAAAACGTTACTTAGAGATAACATTGGAATATTATGGGTAACTTTTTTGAATTCATCTATGATATCTCCTCCTACTCTTTTAGTAGGTGAATCTTCTCTTACTAATTCTGGATGCTTTTCTTCTATATTGATTAATTCTCTAATATATTTATCGTATTCTTGATCTGTTATTGTGGGATTATTTAGAGCATAATAATTATAATTAGCTTCATTTAAAATATTAATTAATTCTTCAACTCTTTGTTTCATTATAATGCTCCTTTATATTTTGTTAGGATAAATTCCTTCTTCAACCATTTTATGAATAGCATTTACTACTATATCTTTATCTTCGTGATATGTTACTCCATACCATCGTGAATCTGTACTAATAATTTCTACTTTAGCTTTATTTTTTTGCATATCTTGTTTAACTACTGTTGGTAATTGAAACTCACATGTTAATAAGTTTTCTTTATGTTGTTCTAAAAAGTCATGAAAGTGTTCTTCTAATGAATTAAAGAAATCTTTTGAGAAACCAAATAAATTCATTGATACTAAAGTATCTTCGCTAACTTCAAATTCTTCTAATGTATCATGAGGATCAGCAATTATTTTACCTTCTCTTTGTTTTATTTCACTTTCTGTTAGGGAAATAAGTTCATTGTTTTGCACTTCACAAACTCCACGACTTACAACACCATACGCAGTTAGTGTGTTTGCTATATGGTACCCTACTAAGGCATAATCTTTACATTCTTTATTAGTATTATTTAATTGTTTTAAATAATTTGCCATTTTACTAATAGCATCTTTTCCATAATAATCATCTGCATTGATAACTGCAAAGTTTCCTTCCACCTCATCTTTAGCGCATAAAATAGCATGTCCAGTTCCTAATGGTTTTGTTCTACTAATTGGAAAGTGGTAATGACTTGGTACATTATCATTTTTTTGAAATACATATGCTACTTCTACTTTACTACTTATTTTGTCTCCAATTACTTCTTTGAATAAATTTAAAAATTCTTCTTTTATAATAAATACTACTTTTTCAAAACCATTTTCAATAGCATCATAAATATTATAATCTATAATAATTTCTCCTGATGGTCCTACGGGTTCAATTTGTTTTAGTCCACCGAAACGACTTCCCATTCCAGCAGCCATAACTACTAATGTTAACTTACTCATAATTTTCTCCTATACTTTTGATAAACTTTTATGATTCTTTAATAACTTTTTAATTCCAAAGGGATGTTTGAAGGCAATTGATACTAATGTATTAGTTACTTCTATTACTTTTCCGGTACCAAAGTTTTCATGATAAACATAGTCACCTAAATTATAATCAACTGGTTCATCATAAAATACTTCTTCCTTCTTAATAACTTTTTCTTCTTTCATTTCTTGATGTTCTGTATTTATTCTATCACTATTTATTTCATTTAAGAATCTACTTGGTGGATTAATTTGATCATTACCAAATAATACTCTTCTTCTGGCATTTACTAAATATAACTTTTCTCTTGCTCTTGTAATAGCAACATAGCAAAGTCTTCTTTCTTCTTCTACTTCCCCTGATTCCATTAATGAATTCATATGTGGAAAAATAGTTTCTTCTAATCCTACGACAAAAACATTATCAAATTCTAACCCTTTAACAGCATGAATAGTCATTAAACTAACTCTGTTTGAATCTTCTTTATACTCTGTAACATCACTCACTAGACTTACTTCATATAAGAAATCTTCTAATGATATTAATCCTTCTCTTTCTTCAAAAGCTTTAGTAATTGATTTAAACTCTTCTAAGTTTTCTAATCTTATTTCACTTTCTAAGGTTTCGTCTTTTTCATATTCTTCTTTAATTCCTGATAATTCTAATACTTTATCAATTAATTCTGTTAGAGTACATCTTTCTTTTTCTATTATTAATTTATTAATTATTTCTTTGAATGCTAATTCTTTACCTGATGTAATTGCATCAAACATACTTATTCCTTGTTCGTCTGCTTTGTTAGTTAAGTTTTCAATTGTTTTTAATCCTATTCCTCTTTTAGGGGTATTAATAGTTCTTAATAAACTGATATTATCTCTTTGATTATGAATTAGTTTTAAGTATGCTAGTAAATCTTTAATTTCTTTACGGTTATAGAAGTATACACTTCCTATTACTTTATAAGGTAGATTTTCTTTTAGTAGAGCTTCTTCTAATGTTCTTGACTGCGCATTTGTTCTGTAAAGAATAGCCATATTATCGTAGGTAATGTTTTCTTCTGATAATTTTTTTATTTGATTAACAACATATCTTGCTTCATCTTTTTCATCATAGGCACGGTAATATGTTATTTTATTACCTTCTCCTTTATTAGATCTTAATACTTTATCTTTACGATTTTTATTGTTTTTTATAACATCATTAGCAGCATCTAAAATAACTTTTGTAGAACGATAGTTATCTTCTAGTAGAATTGTCTTTGCATCTTTATAATCTTTTTCAAAGTTTAATATATTTCTATAGTTGGCACCTCTCCACGAGTAAATAGCTTGATCTATATCACCAACACAGACAATATTTCTAAATTTATGTGCAATCATTTTAGACATTATGTACTGTGCTTCATTTGTATCTTGATACTCATCTATTAATATATATTTATATCTATCTTGGTAAGCTTCTAAAACATCTTTATTATTTTTGAATAATTCAATTGGTAGTATTAATAAATCATCAAAATCAAGTGAGTTGTTTTGTTTTAATTTCTTTTCATATTTTTCAAATATTTCTACAATCTTTTTTTCGTAATCACTTGAAGCATATTTTTCATAATCATGTGGTTTCATAAGTTCATTTTTACAACTACTTATTTTATTTTTTAT
>CAYJHI010000064.1:0-2569 GCA_964370085.1 uncultured Muribaculaceae bacterium
TGTTGGTATTCTGCAGTGTGAATTAACTCTTGAGCTCCAACATTATCTATATTTGTAAACACTAAAAAACTAAATAAAATACTTATAAAAACAAACATCTTTTTATTCATCGCTAACTCCTCTTAAGAATTAATTTTATACTCTTTTATTATAACACAAAAAAAAACAATAGCAAATTGTTTTTTTCTTAATTTAGGCTTGTATATCTCCCCAACAATCATGCCAACTATTAGTTCCTTCAATACCACTATTTGAACTTGTAAATAAGTTAAATAGTAAAAGAACAATAGTACTAATAAAGAATACTGCTACTGCGGCAATAGCACGTTTTACTAGCATTCCTTGTGCTTCTTTAATTTTCTTTTCATCACTACCAATTACAGCTTTCCCTAAATCGATTGATCCCATTACAATTAATAGAATTGGAATCCCAATTTGAATAAGCGGGATAATACCCAATTTAACAAATCTAAGAATACCATCTAAATCATCACATACATCTAAAATAAATAATTCCATTTAATTCACTCCTTTATACATATATCATATATTTAAATTAGTTACTTGTCAAACTTTTTTACATTTATATTGTCAATTAAAGTTTGAATAGTCCTAATATTTTTCCTTTTTCTTCAGTTTCTTCTTTTTTTACAGTGATAATTCCCAGTTTACCTAGTAGATTTTTAAAGACTCCTGTTCTTTCTCTATCGTTGACAGGCGGTACACTGTAGAATACTTTTGACTTTGATTCATATTCAAAGTTAGTAATATCTCCACTACTTAGAAGACTTTGGTTTAATATTATTTTCTTCCCCGCTAGTTTTTCTAAACTACGACGATCTTTTTTCATCAATTTGTTTAACTTTATTGATGATGGTTCTAATAGATATAAAATGTCATGACATATTCCTGATGAGTCATCATCTTCATTTAAATCAATCAGTATAATATCTACTCCTGTTATTTTTAAAACTTCAGTTGCGATATTTTCAGGGGTTGCTGATACCATATTTTGTTCGTTAAAATATTGAAAATCATGTCTATTTATTTCAATAGCTCCCACTGATAATCCATGTGATTGTTCTAAGTCTTTCTTTAACATGTAAATAAAACTAGTACTTCCGGCATGGTCTGTTATATTTTTAACTCCTAATATTTTGGTACCTCCCGATACTTTTTCACTTACAGTATTAGATAGTTCTGTAAACTGCTGAATATGTGCTACATCTCGATATGAGTTAGGATGATCTAGTAGATACCTTATTCCTTCTATGTTAGTAGTAAAATTATAGATACCCATCGATACTAACTTAGATAAAAAAGATGTTGCAGATGTTTCTGGATCTTGATTTGGTAAAACTAATATGATTTTTTCTACGTCTAGATTAATCGATAATTTTTGTAATGTGTTGACATTACGAAAATCTTTAATCGCAGTTATATCAAGTATCATTCTTCCAAAGAAAAAATCTTTGAAGATACTGATCAATTCATCTACTTCAAATTCCCCATTCATCGTTTTTATAACATCAATATCGAGTGTTGACAACATCTGTTGTTGGGTATTACTAATTATTACATTCATCTTATCACCTTTTTCTTAAGGAGTTGTCTCCGTATTAGTTCCAAACGAGTAAATCGTTTTAGTTTCTCCATCTACTTGAAACATTTGGTTAGCAAGTAATGGAAGGACTTGTGCTAGTATTGGAATATCCATATTTACAAATGTAATGACATGATAGTATGTGCCTTCATATCCTTCATCTAAATAAGTCCCTACTCCTGCATTATATGCTGCTACACAGTATCCGTAATCAGTACAAGTATAATTAGAATCACTTGCTACTTGGCTCGTCATATTTTGACTAACACCATAGTTCATGCTTTGAAGATATGCTGCTATTTGGCTTTGTGCATGTGTTGTATGTCCTTCATTTTCCTCTATAATACTGATTATTTCGCTTTTTACTCTAAAAGCTTTGGTATAATTAACGTTAAATGCTAAGTATCCATTTACTAATAAGATAAAGAAACTAATGATCACGATTGTGACTGTTCCTCCTATGGCATCTCTCATTAATTATCACCTCTTTTTACTCTTTTGTATGTCTAATTAAAAGACACTAATCAATCTTGTTTCTCCTTCAATAAGGAATAAATCACTTGCTAGAAAAGGAAGTAATTGTCCAAGAAGTGGTATATCCATACTAACAAATGTCACCACTTGATAGTAAACACCACGATTAGAATTTTCCCCATTATTGTCAGATGTGATTTTTTTTACACAATATCCTAAGTTTGAACATGTATAATCATCTCCTAGGTCTCCTGTAAACGGATCTTTAAATAAATTATTATTCTTTATTACTGAATCTACTAAGTCTTTATTAGGACTGTAATCAGACGCAATAATATAAGATTTTATCAAATCCTCTACTTCTGTGTCATAGCCATCATTTTTTTCTATAATACTTACTATTTGACTCTTAACATTAAAAGCTTTTGTATAGTTAACATTAAAAGCAAGGTAACCATTAACGAGAACTATAAAGAATATAACGATTGCGAT
>CAYJHI010000064.1:2669-4542 GCA_964370085.1 uncultured Muribaculaceae bacterium
ATTACTAATCCAATGGCAATAATTGTGATAACTGTTAAGTTTAATTCTCCACTTGCTGCTTTCATTTATTTACTATTCTCCTTTCTATTGTATATTTCGATTATAACAAATTTTATTTTTGTTAGCAATACTTTCTAGAACATCATCATCATTGCTACTAAGATTACCATCATAACACCGACACCTGTAACTACTAACATAATTAAAGTTTGGTTTTCCATATAATTCAATCTTTCTTTGTACTTTGTTTCACGAGCTTTATTTTGCAGTGATGAAATTGTTCTTGAAAACATCAATAATCTTTCTTGTTTTTTCTCTTGTGATCCTGCTCCTAGACGATATAATAGACGCATCATTCGCATCGAATCACGTACTGGATACATATTAGAAAATTCCATATAAGGATCAATACTTGAATCCCCGGCATTGATTTTTTCTATCATTTCTTTTAATCCTGGTTTAAAAATATCTGGTGCATCTTCCATTGATTTTGCTATTGCAACAGGCACTGTATAATGTTGTACAAGTATTTCTAAACTCTTTAAATAGTATGGCAACATCAAATCTATTTCATGTAGATGTTTTTTATAATGTGCTTTTAAACTAATATATTGTTGTTTAAAAATAAAGTAACCTGCGACTAATGAAAAGACGATGTTTAATAGATTTAATTGTGTTAAGAAAATAAATAACATAAGGATTATAACAATAAATCCATTATTCAATCTTTTTTGATATAGTACTTCTGGTTGTACTTGATCTCCATATTTAGCATATAATAAGAATTCATAATCATCTTCTTTTAGGGCATTCATGGATTTTATATTATCTGTAATAAATTTATTTTTATCAATTGTACCATTATATATTAAAACAAATATAACGATAACTCCTACTATTAATATTTCCATTATTCAGCACCTACATTCTCGTTATAATAACGTTCTCCTTTTAGAAGGAAATATGAATTGGCAATCAAGATAAAATGTAGTAATACTTGAACATACCACATTTGTAGCAATCCAATATATGATTCAACTCCTAAGAGATATTGTGTTAGCATAACTAATAGATAAAGAATTATCCCATATCGAAGGAATCCTTTATGGAACGTAGCTCTATCGATTCTATCTCGGTATACACTTTCAACAAGCATATCGATATCTAGTTGCATGTTATCTAAACTTTCTCCTGCATCACGTGCACCTTCTTTTGTTATTTGCAAGAATAATTGATGCATGTTTTTGACAATGTAATAAGGATATTTGTTTGTCATATACATTAATGATTCATCAATACTACCATTTTGATATGCCAGTTGTATCATTTGATTAACGTCATCTAAAATAGGATTTTCTAACACTCCAGTTTTAACAACGTTTTCTAATGATCTAACAAAAGATTGAGTAGTTGCAAATTCCATAATAGTGTTAGTTGTATAAACTTGTACTTGTTCAAAAATATATTCACTATATACTCTTTTACATCTTAAGAATGCTAAGTATGGAACAAAGGCAATTACTATGGCAATATAAAGAATAGAAACAAATATGTTATAAAAATATAAATATGTTACTATCGCAGTAAATCCACTAAGCATTATTACTTGTGCAAGATATTGTCTGTTTGTATATTCTTGTCCTAATTCTTTTGCTTTTTTACGAACTTCTTTAAAGGAATATGGAGCAAATTTTTCATATACAACTTGTACTTGTTCAGTAAAGAATTTTGAAACATTTTGACCCTTATATCCTCTATATAAAAGAATAGCTATTGCAATTGCTAAAAGGATAAATAATTCCATATAATCACCTCTTTCTATATTACTCCATTAGGGATTGTTATAATTGGGATAGATACATCAGGCGTTGAT
>CAYJHI010000065.1:0-4497 GCA_964370085.1 uncultured Muribaculaceae bacterium
GAGAACAAGCAAGTCTTAAGATTAAAAACTTATCAGTAAAAAATAACTGGAATAACGAAGAAACAGAAAAAGATAAATATTTAAACTTTCAAAAAAGAAAGTAAAAGAGTGTTGAAAAACACTTTTTATATTGCATCATCATCAAAAGTTTTATGTTTCATAAACTCTCTTAAAATCTTAGTAAGGGCTCTTTTTTCAATACGAGATACATAACTACGAGATATCTTAAGTTCCTTAGCAATTATCTTTTGCGTTTGCTCCTCATGATTATTAAGTCCATATCTTCTTGTTAAAATATCTTGTTCTCTAGCATTTAAAATATTAAAATATCCTCTAAGTAAGTTAATATTATCTTTAATATGAATATCTCCAATAAAATCAGGTTTAGGAGATTTTAATATATCAACAATTGTAATTTCGTTACCTTCTTTATCAAAACCTACAGGTTCATTAATAGAAATATTTTTATTAGTTTTATTATTACTTCGAAAATACATTAGTATTTCATTCTCAATACAACGGGCACAATAAGTGGTTATCTTAGTGCCTTTTTTATTTGAAAAAGTATCAACACCTTTAATAAGACCAATCGTACCAATACTAATCAAATCATCTTGCTCTACATTTTTATAATCAAACTTCTTAACAATATGCGCAACTAATCTAAGATTGTGTTCAATTAGTTTATTGCGAGCATCTTTATCACCTAAACGAGCTAAGTTAATATAATTTTCCTCGTCTTCCTTAGTTAAAGGATCAGGAAAAACATTATTAGAATAACTTGTCGTAAAACCTAAAGCCATCTTTAACAAATCAATAAATTGTAAAAACATATAATCACTTCCTTAATTAATAATATGTCAAAATATGTCGATTAAGAAATTATAAATAACAATTTAAGGCAATAAGATGTACATTCATACCAAATTGCTTTCTATATACTTGCTTTTGCCATTGTTTAAATTTATAATTAATTTAAAAGGAAGTAAATAATAAATGAAGAAGAGTATAAAAGTAAAAAGAATGATTATAATGACAGTAAGTTTGATATTAACTTTGATTATTTTTCTGATTATACTACCAAATAAAGATAAAAATCCTATCAATATTAATGGTATAACTATAACTATAAAAGAAGAAAGTTTAAATGAAAAAGGTGCAACCGTTATAATCACAGATCTAACAAAAGACAAAAACACATATGATGAATGGTATGAAATTCAAAAATTTGACGATAAAAAATGGAATGATTTACAAGAAAAAGAAAAGCAAAATTGGCTTGACCCAATAGGATATAAAGCAGATCATAATAACCAAATAGAATTTGAAATAGATTGGGAACAAAGATATGGAATTCTAGAAACAGGTATTTATAGAGTAATAAAGAAAGTGAACAATGAGTATATTGCAGTTGAATTTACAGTAGACAGTTAATATAATATGGTATACAGTAATAAAGGATGTGGAGATTATGAAACTTCAAAAGTTTAAAGATAAAAAATCACTTCTAATTAGTATAGGAATAGTATTTGTTATAGCAATAGGTATTTTATATTGGGTTATGTTTAATGAGAGAAAAGTAGACATAAATAAATTAAAAGAATCAGTAGTATTGATAAATGTATACGATGCAGTAGGAAGTCTTCATTCCACAGGAAGTGGAATTATTGCAATAGAAAACGACATTTTAATAACTAATGCACATGTTATTGAAGATATTGTAGAAAACGAATTATATCAAATTGAAGTTGTAACAGAAGAACATAATATATTAGAAGTTCTTGGAGTAATAGGATATTCTAAGAGTAATGATTACGCACTTTTAAAGATAGAAAATCAAAAAACAATTGAACCATTAAAGATAAGTAAAGAACAAGAAAAGATAGGTAGTGAAGTATATGTAATAGGATCACCGCTAGGAATAAAAAATACAGTTTCAGATGGTATTATAAGTAATTATGCAACGGAAGAAGAAAGATATCAGTTTACAGCGCCAATTTCACCTGGCAGTAGTGGAGGTGCCTTAGTTAATTCAAGAGGAGAATTAATTGGAGTAGTATATGCAACAGTAGAAGGTGCACAAAATATAAATTTCGCAATTCCAATTGAGTTTGTCAGTAATAGATACGAAAAAGAAAAAGACAATATTCCAGTACCATTAAATTATGCTGATGATTTGCATCATGAGATAATCAATGATGGAGTGGCATTAGATTTATTAGTTAAGTTAAACGAGTTAAATATTAATAGTTATGATTTGTTTTCACAAACATCAAATGAGTATTCCGAATATTTTTCCTATTTAAATGACATGCATGTAACTTCATATTTATCTTTGACGAAAGGAAGGATATTTAACTGCGATGTATTTTTGCAAGATGGATGTGCATCTTATTATGAAATCAAGATAATGAAATCAACAGAAGTTAATGACAAAACACTAATGAATTTAGAAAGCACTATTGAGGAAAAGTGGTCAACCTATCATCAAACATCTATTGACGGAATCATAACCAAGAAGGAACCTGATTATATCGTTCGCAAATACGGCAGTTCGGGAGATTATTTATATTATATTGAATATAGGGATATTGAGAGTATTAATCAAATAATCGAAGTACTAGAAAAAGTAGGATAGTTTAGAGCAATCATAATTTCCAGTTAAATAAAATTCTTTATCTTTGAAATTTAATTTGTTAGAATAAGAATTAATTTAAAAGGAAGTGAAAACAATGACAAAAAACAATTCCACAAAAAAAGAGATTTCAACTATTTCAGAGTTAAATGAAAATTTATTAAAAGATATTGAACAAAACTCTCCAATGAAGGAGTTCAGTGAAAAAATGAATTCCTTTGTTAAATCCATGGAAAAACCATTACTTACTGAGAAATTAAAAAACAATATAAACTCTATTGCAGAATTAGTTGAAAAACCATTAATTACAAATGTGTTAAAAACATCATTTGATTTAATACCAACAGTTTCTTTAACAGATTCGGTACATAATACTTTAAAACAGGTCAGTAAAATAATGAGTAATAATTTTGAGTATCAAAATGAACTTATTAATAAGTTGATTATTAATATCACCTTACCGCTTACTGATTATATGTACTCTATGAATAAAGGGTTAGAGTTACACATAAAAAAAATAGGGCAGTTATCTGAATTAAATTTGCTTGCAATCAATCAATTACAGAATAAAATTATACAATCCGTTTTTACTTCGGATTTGAATCAACTAAATATAACTGATATTATGTTCCTAGATAAAAACTTTTGGGTTATCCCAAGTGGTTTTAGTTTATTTAAAATAAAGAATGTGAATAATCTTGATAAAGATAATTTTGAAAATGAAATATTAAAAAATTCTTCGGAAAAAGGTATATTAAATTTATTTGATAAGGTAGCAAAACACAGTAGTATGAAAAAAAATAGAGTAATTATAAACCAATGCAAACAAGCCTATAAAAATGGACATTATGCATTGGTTATAAATTCCTTAATATCGATTTTTGACGGGTTAGCTTTTCCTTATATTAAGCTAATACCTGTAATAAATCACAAATCAACTAAAATTTTCGAAAAATATTTCAACGCTTTAAATAATGATAATGCAGAACAAATTGACTATAAAGATTATCATAAGCTTTGGGTATTAGTGAATTTTATTAGAAAGTTATATAAGGATACTAATTTTTCAAATTATGACAATAAAGAATTATCGCGACATGTTAATAGCCATGGAATTGAATTCTCTAATAAAAAAATTGATGCAATTCGTATGCTACATGCAATTGACTTTATGCAACAAGTTTTACCTATAATTGATAAGGAAAAAATTATTGATGAATTTAATTGTTGAGTTTAGAATATTCACGTTTAATTTTTTTAAGTTTCTCATAATTAGAAAACTTTATAACTGATTTCTTTTGCTCCCAACGTTTAACAGTTGTAGTATTTACCCCAAGTAGCTTACTCAAAGTTACTTGGGTTATTTTATGTTCATTTCTGAATGCCTTAATCAAGATATGGGGTTTGTTTAATACAAAAGCTATATAGTTGTTTCCTTTGCTTAGTTCGCTCCTTAGATTGAGTTTATCTATTACTTTTTCAAGTGTGTCAAGATTATAGAAAGATCCTAGTTTGTTTTCAATTCGTAAAATTACTTCTCTAGATACCTTTAATTCTCTAGTTAAATCAGTTTGTTTAATATCTAGCAAACGACGTCGATGTTTAATTTTTAGGCCTCCAGGACTTTGTTTATTAAGTTTAGGTACTTTTTTAGTTGTATGAAGTGTAAATATTTTGTTAACCTTTTGGTTACTAATGACTGACCTTAAGATATTTTGAACAATTAAGTTTTGTGAGCCATCGTGTTACCATTACATTCTCAATACAACGGGCACAATAAGTGGTTATCTTAGTGCCTTTTTTATTTGAAAAAGTATCAACACCTTTAATAAGATCAATCGTACCAATACTAATTAAATCAT
>CAYJHI010000066.1:0-4461 GCA_964370085.1 uncultured Muribaculaceae bacterium
ATATTGACAAATGTACATAAAAGTGGTATAATATGCGGCATAAAAGAAAAAGGGGTAATTAATAATGGAAAACTATATTGTACTTGGTTGTGATTTTGACGGTAGTCTTAATGACATGTCAAAATGGAACAAAATAGAAGGGAAGAAATTTTTTAAGAAAGAAGTAGTAGATCATAATGCATATTCAGTAAAAGAAATTTTTGATATCAATGAAAAAGAAGAGTTTAAGTTTGGTTTGAAAAAATATCGTGATTATTGTATAAATGCTGAGCCCTATAAAGAAGCCTTTGACACACTTAAAATTATTAAACAGGAATCACGTTCCACTCATGCTGTAACAGCTAGAAAATTTTCAACACAAAGTGCGATTCTAGGTTCATATGTAAGACATTTAGTTAAAAAATGGGTTCAAAAATATGGCAAAGGTTTTGAATTTGACTCTTACCAATTCAGCAACGAAAAATCAGCACCAGAAGAAAAATTAGCCATTTGTACAAGGCTAGGAATAAACATAGCTATCGATGATAAACCAGATGTTGCAATGAAACTTGCTGAGAACGGAATAGTTGTCTTATTAGTGGACGCACCATATAATCAAAATATGGAAAAACATCCTAACATCAAAAGAGTAACTTGGAACGGTATTAAAGCACCTCGCTTACTTGATGTGTTCAGAGAAGAATCAAAAAAAATAAGCGAAGACAGAGCATATGGATATAAAAATGCTTTTGGAAATACTATTAATCAAGAAGAAGTGATTAATTGTTTGAACGAAAGAAATAGACTAAAAAATATAGACATCAACTTAAAAGAGTTTCAAAAAGGTGAAAAAAGATTTAAATTAATTAGATCACTATCTTATTTACCAGCTAAAATCGTATTTAAACCCCAAATTATAGGAAAAGAGAATATCCCCTATGAAAATGGATATATTATAGCTTGTAATCATATAAACAATTATGACCAATATATAATAAGTATGGCACTAGGCAACAAGGCATTTTATGGCTATGCAGCATCTAAAATTAAAAATACATTTAGAGGTAAGTTATTTAAATTTACTAAAGGCGCGGTTTTTATAGATAAAGATAGTAATAATAAACAACAAAAACAAGCAGCAGAGGAAAGGTTAGCAACCATATTATCAAATAATAAAATAGGAATTATATTTCCTGAAGGAACAAGGAAAGACTCGACTGAAGAAGGTCGCAAAAAAATCTCCAACCCACATAAAATAGGAACAGTTAGAATGGCCTATAAGACAGGACTCGCTATAATTCCAGCTTCACTTGATTATCAAAAAGGAAAAACTGTATTAAGATTTGATAAACCGGTATATGTTAACCCAGGACAAGATTTAATTCAGGCAAAAGATGAATTAGAAAGTAAGGTTTTAAAACTAACTATGCAAACTAAAGGAGAAAAATAATGACAACAGCATTAAATTTAAATGATCAACTATTTTGTTATATAACAGATTCAAATTTTGAATACAAAGAAAGAAATCAATTTTTTTATCAGGAACAATTAAAAAGAATGAGTAAAGAACTAAATTCAGATAGAGATAGTATTATCCTAATTGATAATCAAATTCAAACTCCCAAACAAGCAAAAAAAAGAGAATTTATTATTAATGAGTTAAACAAAATAGGAATAAAATACGACCAAATTATCACATCAACGGATAGCATAGAACAAGTTTTAGAAAGGAACATAGTAGACCACTATATTAGTAACGACCCATCCGATCAAACACTATTATTAAAAAACGAAGATATAAAACTTCATACTCTTGCGATTAAAGATCTAGATAGTATAATTGATCAAATCAAGACTGAAATAATAATGGATAATACGCAATACATTCCAAAAAATAAGACAAATATTCCATCAACAGATGATAGACATCTAAGTAAGTATAAATTTGGTGATTTCAGAAGATACAAGCGTTTATTAAAAAACAAAGATCTAACTCAAATGGAGTTGTTCAAAAATAGAAATATTGATAGACTAAATGAAGTAGGGTTAGAGTGGCAAGACTCAACATACACTTATGAAGAAATGTTTGAAAAGGTAGAAGAAATAACAAAAGCACTTTCTACCAGTGTTAAACCAGGGGAAGTAGTAGGGATTTGTGGACCAAATGTACCTACAATTCTTTTTGCCTTTTTAGCAGTACAAAATTTATCGGCGATACCTTCTTTTTATCATCCATTAGTGCCAGGTGGAAGCACAAGTTTTAATAATTTAATTCAAACAGAGGGTGTAAAAACTATGTTAATGTTAGAGTATGAAAAAACTTGGGACAAGATTAAAGATAATCTTAATAGTTCAGGACTGGAAGAAATAATTGCCATACCACTAGCAAACTACGGAACATCAAAATTGAAGGTAAAAGCAGCCATTGGGCAATCAAAAACTTATAATTTAATCAAAACGTTAAAATCGCAAGATGAAGACCGTAAAGATAAAGCAATCGAGTTAATTAAGAAACCAACTTTAAAAAAATCAATGCATTGTCATAAATTAGTTGTTAAATGGTCTGAATTTATCAAAAGAGGAAAAAAAATAGAATTACAAAAACGAAATGCTATAAAAGGCGCAGTGATTGTTCACACTAGTGGAACAAAAAAGCAACAAAAATCAGTTTTGATAACACACGAGCAATTAAACGCTAACCAAGCGGCTTTCCAATCAATGATTACAAACGTAAAACCGGGCGACACAATTCTAGCAATAGCGCCAATGTTTCATATACTAGGGTTAAACAATTGCATTACACAAGCACTGAGAATGGGGATTAATATAAAATTATTATCCAATTATGATATTAACACTTTTCATCAAAATTTTGAAAAAGGGGATATTAATTATTTCTTTGCAGTTCCTACAATAGTAAGAGATATGCTTCAAAATGAAAAATTATATGAAAACACAGACTTTTCAAATTTGAAGTACTGCTACATAGGTGGCGAAGACATACACGAAAAAGAGATGAATCGTATAGAAACTTTCTTTAAATCAAAATCTAATAATCCGCACAATTGCATAATAGGACAAGCATTAGGAGCAACAGAAAATACATGTTGTTATACTATTACAGATTTTGATGGAAGCAACATTGGTACAGTAGGTAAACCATTATTCAATACAAAAGTAAAAGTAGTCAATCCTGAAACAAACAAAGAAGTTGGATATAATGAAGAAGGAGAATTATACTTTTCTACGCCTTCTATTATGGAATGTTATTATAATAACGAAGAAGAAACAAATAAAGTATTCTACATTGATAAAAACGGGGAAAAATGGCTTCATCACAATGACTTTGGTCGTGTATTAGAAGATGGAAGTATAGAATTTATCGGAAGAGATGATGATATAGTAAAAGTAGATGGAGAAAAAGTTGACTTAAGCGAAATAAAGAAACATTTTTATAATACCGGACAAATAAGGGCTGTTGAATTATTTAAAATGAGAACTAAAAAGGATAAAGTAAGAGTTGGAGCACTAGCTATATTAGAAGATGGTAGAGGTATAAATATAAACAAAGAAAATCTTTCTAATAAAATTGTAGAGGCATGTTATCAAAATCTAGGTTCTAAAAGCGTTCCGATTATAAATTATGTAGAAGAATTTCCTAAAACTTTAAATTTAAAAATAGATAGAAAAGCCATTGTTGAAAAATATGGCAATAGTTAAAAACAATTATGAAATAGCATAATTGCTTTTTTTTTGAAACTAATATATAATAAATTAAGGTGATATAATATATGATAGGATTAACTTTACAAATTGCTAGTTTTGCATTTATCTTCATAATTGCAATAACATATTTCGTAAGACCCAGAATAAAGTCGGTAGAAACAAAAATATATTCGATATTAATAATTACAAATCTTGTGGGTATTTTAATAGATATAACGAGCACGTATTTAGCTTTAAATGAACAATTTTCAGTTTTTTTAACAATTATCTCTAAATTATATCTAGTTTATATAATTTCTACTGCCGTCTTGTTTGCTCTATACACTTCACATCTCATGGATATAAGCAAAAAAAGACGAAAAAAAGTGACACAGATAGCTTTTGTGATAGCAGGAATTATTAGTGTTGTCTTGATTTTGATTTTACCTTTGTATAATTACAGCCAAAATGGTATTGTATATACTCACGGCATGAGCGCAGATGTTGTTAAAGTATTTGGTTTTGTTGTCTACCCGTGTATGATAGTAATGATTCTGTTGAATTTCAATAAAACCCATTTAAAAAAATATGTTTCAATTCTATCATTCATTTTATTAGGGGTTTCTGCCAGTGTAATACAAGGACTATATCCAGAATGGTTACTTCTAACATTTCAAATGAGTTTGGTTGTATATATAATGTATCACACTATAGAAAACCCGGATGTTAAGATGATTGAACAGTTAGATAAAGCTAAGAAAGAAGCAGAACGTGCCA
>CAYJHI010000067.1:0-4323 GCA_964370085.1 uncultured Muribaculaceae bacterium
TGGAGCAGATGATGAGAATCGAACTCACACAGTCAGCTTGGAAGGCTGAGGTTCTACCATTAAACTACATCTGCATCAAGTAGACATTTATAATTATACATAAAACATATATATATGTCAACACTTTTATATAAAAAAAAGTTTAATGAGAACCTCAGCCAATAATCAAAAAAAAGTTATATCATAAAGATACAACTTTTAAATAAACATATATTCCTCTTTTTCATAGCTTAACCCTATTTTTATTGGTTCAGGATTATATTTATCTATAATACATATTTCATCATTTTCCAAACTCTTTTGAACATCGATAATTCTTTGATTTTTAGAACCTTTAAATTTCAAATCTAAACTAAATTCGTGAATTTCAAACTTTCCATCAACTAACACATCAATATTTTGCAGTAATTCACTCATTTTAGAATTAGATAAAATTTGATCATATGTAAAACCTGTATAGGCCCACACATCAAGTCCCAATTCTCTAGCTCTTAAGGCAATAATATTGCACGCTTCAACTTGGAAGAAAGGATCTCCTCCAGATAATGTAATACCATTTTGTGAATATTTCAAAGATTCTAATTCTTTCACTATATCATCGACTTCAACATCAAATCCACCTTGGAAAGAATGCGTACTTTTATTATGACATCCAGAACAATTATGAGAACATCCTTGGGTCCACACAACTGTTCTAATACCTTCCCCATCTACTACACTATCTCTTTGTAAATCACTAGCTAATCTTATTTTCATAATTATTTACCAGCAGTTTGATTTAAAGAATGTTTTACTCTATCACGTTCTTCTGCTTTTTTACCGTTATTAAAACGATCAGTAGTTCCTACTAAATATCCAGTTATTCTTCTAATTCTTTCAAATCCAATATTTTCTCCTACTTTTTTTTCTTCTTTTTGCATTTTCTTTTCTCCTTTTTATTTATATTTTTTTAATTACAACAATCTGTTAAAGATGCACTTCTTACTCTTTCGATACTTACACCTTCTCCATCTCTTCTACCACAGCCTGGGCAAACGTCTCCAATCACACCTGTATAACCACAAACAGGATCTCTATCTACAGGATGATTAATCGCCCCGTATCCTACACCAGTATCATGCATAATACGTACAATTTTTTCAAACGCATCAATATTATTAATCATATCACCATCTACTTCAATATAACTGATATGACCAGCATTAGTAAGTGCATGATAAGGTCCTTCTATTTTTAATTTCTTTTCAATTGTAATATCATGATAAACAGGAACATGGAATGAATTAGTATAATATTCTCTATCCGTAACCCCTTCTATAATTCCATAAATCGATTTATCAATATTAGTAAATCTTCCAGATAACCCTTCAGCAGGAGTTGCTATTAATGAGAAATTAAGTTTATATTCTTCTGCATATTCATCACATTTTTTTCTCATAAACCCAATTATTTCTAGACCAAGTTTTTCAGCCTTTTTACTTTCCCCATGATGTTCACCAATTAATGCTTTCAAGCTTTCTGCTAATCCAATAAATCCAATTGTTAACGTACCATGTTTCAAAACTCTTTTAATTCTATCACCAGGTTTAAGTGTCTTAGAATCAATCCAAACACCTTGTCCTAACAAGAATGGAAAGTTTTGAACTCTTTTACTACATTGAATCTCAAATCTCTCTAATAATTGATCTCTTACTAAATCCATCAATTCTGTAAGTTCTTCATAAAAAGCATCCATGTTAACTTTTTCATTAGTAGCCTGACCATGCTTAATAGCAATTCTAGGTAAATTAATACTAGTAAACGATAAATTTCCTCTTCCAGATACTATTTCTTTATCTTTATCAACTACATTCCCCATTACTCTAGTTCTACATCCCATGTATGCTACTTCAGTACGGTAATCACCCTCTTTATAGTATTGTAAGTTATATGGTGAATCTATAAATGAGAAGTTAGGAAACAATCTCTTAGCAGATACTTGACATGCTAATCTAAATAAGTCATAGTTAGGATCTTTTTTATTATAGTTCAAACCTTCTTTAACTTTAAATATCGAAATAGGGAAAATAGGAGTTTCTCCTTTACCTAATCCAGCATCTACTGCTAATAAATAATTTTTAGTAACCAAACGCCCTTCAGGAGTTATATCAGTACCAAAATTAATTGATGAAAACGGTACTTGTGCCCCTGCTCTAGAATGCATTGTATTTAAATTATGAACAAATGCTTCCATCGCTTGATATGTAATTCTATTTGTTTTTTCAGATGCTTTAACAAAACATTTTTTAACAATACTTTCTAAAACCTCACTATCTTTATAAAAAAATTCAAATTCATTAATATCAAATTCAATAGACTTAAGTTTATCAATCTCTTTAGTAAGTGTTTTAAACGCTGTTAAATTTAAAAATCCCATTATATCTAAAGTATCATATAAAGATTGTTTAAATTGTTTTTTAAAAGTCTTTAATACACCTGGCGCTAAGAAATAATCAAAAGCAGGTATACTTTGACCTCCATGTTGATCATTTTGATTAGATTGAATAGCAATAGCTGCTAATGCCGAATATGACATAATATCATTAGGACATCTTAAATGACCATGTCCTGTTGAAAAACCATCTTTAAATAATTCAAACAAATCAATTTGATTACAAGTAGTAGTTCCCATTGGCATAAAATCCATATCATGTATATGTATTTGTCCAGAGTCATGAGCATCTGCAAACCTAGGTTTCATCATATAAGCCTTAGCAAATTCTTTCGAAACAGTACTACCATATTGAAGCATCGTTCCCATTGACGTATTTCCATCTACATTACCATTTTCTCTTTTACTATCGTCTTCCTTAGCAGATTTCAACGACAAAGATTCAATCGCTTTAGATAATTGATGTTGCTTAGACATAAACACTTTTCTAGATTCATTACGTCTGTCTCTATAATCTGCAAACGAAGCTGCTACTTCGCTATATTCTAATTCTTTTAATTTCACTTCTATTAAATCTTGAATCTCCTCAATTTTAATAGTATCTTTATCACTAAAATTATTCTCTATCGCTTCTAATACTTCAAGATATACTTTATTAGCATCCTCCATCGTATAAGTTTCACCATATGTTTCACCCACTGTTCCATCAAAACCTTTTTTAATAGCTACAGCAATCTTTTCCCCATTAAAAGGAGCTTTTTTACCACTTCTTTTAATAACAGTCATTTCTTCTAAGTTTACCTTCGTTGCACTCATTTTCTCTTACCTCCATTGCAATACTTTTTACAAGATTATTGTATCTTTTTTCACAACCAAAAAGCAACAAATTTAGACACTTTTTTTCTTCTTTTTTTCACTTCCCTTATAGTATATAGAAAACAATTTTCTTTTGTTTGTAAAACAACGTAAATTCTCTAAAAATAAGTTTTGGAAAATGTTACACTTTCTCATTTTTCTCTTTTTCGTGTTTCACACAAAATAAAAACCTTATAAAATAAGGTTTTGCTAAAAATGTTTCACAACAAAATACAAAAATCACAAAAATAACACATTTTATTTTTTTAATTTTTCCAAAGGTAGTAAACTTAAAGATAACTTTTGTTTCTCAAGTGAAATATCATAAACGTAACACGTAATTATATCCCCTACACTAACTACTTCACTAGGGTGTTTAATAAAGGTATTACTAAGTTTAGAAACATGAATAAGACCATCATCATGAAGACCAACATCAACAAATGCTCCAAAGTCAATTACATTACGAACAGTTCCTTGTAACTCATCTCCCACTTTTAAATTTTCAAGTTCTAAAACATCACTTCTTAAAATAGGTTTAGCTAATTTATCACGAGGATCTCTATTAGGAGAAGATAATGATTCAATTATATCAATAAGAGTATACTTATCAGTACTCAACTTCTCTACTAAAGAAGAAATATCCATATCGACTAAAGCCTCTTGCAATTCTTTAGTACCAATCATATCTTTAGACATATTAATTTCTTTTAACAAAGATTCTGCTACTTTATAGCTCTCTGGATGAATAGAAGTTTTATCCAAAGGATCATTCCCATCAATAATTCGCATAAATCCAATTGCTTGTTCATATATTTTCGCACTAATTCCTTTAATTTTACTAAGTTCTAAACGAGAAGTAATCTTACCTTTTTCTTCTCTGAATTTAATTAATGCTTCACTTGCTTTTTTAGACATCCCAGATACATAAGAAAGTAATGCTATACTAGCAGTATTAACATTAACACCAACTTGGTTAACAGTTTTAACTACAACGAAATCTAACGATTCATCTAACTTCTTAGCTGTAACATCAT
>CAYJHI010000068.1:0-4028 GCA_964370085.1 uncultured Muribaculaceae bacterium
AACTGATTATTGGTATACTAATACTAGCAATTGTAATAGGGATTATTGTTTATCGTAAAATACAAAAGACAGATGAAATTAATAAAATATAGAATAGGAGATAAATTTAATGAAACTGAAGTTTAGAGCAGAACCACAAGATATAATGTTATTTGTATTATTTGCATTATTTCTTCTATACATAGTAGCAATAGGGGTATTAAATTTATCTTCTTTTGCTGTCCATGGCGATTTTCATGGATTTAATCCTATTGATGCCTTTACACCTGATTATCTAGTATCTACTATAGTATTTTTTATACTAGCATTAGTAGGGATTTTTGTCAGTGTCGGATCATACTTTTTTGAAAGAGAAAAAGGATTTGGTTTTGCCACTGATAAAAAAGATAAAGGTTATAGTCGTTGGGCCAAAGAAAAAGAAATGAAAACAGAACTTACAATGATTGATCCTAAAGCAGAAACAAGTACTGCAGCAGGTGTACCAATCATGATAAAAGACAATGAAGTATGGGTTGATGATGGAGAACATCATACTTTGGTTATTGGGGCAACTGGTTCTGGTAAAACACAAACAGTTATTTATCCAACAGTTAAGAACTTAGCTAAAAAAGGTGAATCAATGATCGTAACCGATCCCAAAGGAGAAATTTACGAAAAGACATCTGAAATGTTACGTGCTAAAGGATATAATATCTTAATATTAAATTTCCGTGATCCTCAACAAGGAAATGCATGGAATCCTTTATCACTACCATATCAAATATATAAAGATGGTAACCAAGATAAAGCTATCGAGTTATTAGATGACTTAGCTTTAAATATTCTATATGAAGAAAATAACGGAAATGCTGACCCTTTCTGGGAAAAAACATCAGCCGATTATTTTGCAGGTATTGCCCTAGGATTATTTGAAGATGCCGATGAGAGTGAAATAAATATCAATAGTATCAGTTTAATGACAACTGTTGGAGAAGAAAAATTTGGTGGATCTACTTATGTAAAAGAATATTTTGGAAGTAAGAGTCCAGAGAGTGCTGCAGCAATTAATGCTTCAAGTACAATAATGGCACCTACTGATACAAAAGGTAGTATCCTAGCAGTTTTTAAACAAAAAATAAAATTATTCGCATCACGTGAAAACTTATCAGAAATGTTATCATATAGTGATGTTGATTTAAAAACTATTGGAGAACAAAAAACAGCATTATTTATTGTTATTCAAGATGAAAAGAAAACATATCACTCATTAGTAACTATTCTTTTAAAACAATGTTATGAAACACTAATTGATGTTGCACAACAACATGGAGGAAAACTTCCTGTAAGAACAAACTTCTTACTAGATGAGTTTGCCAACATGCCACCATTAAAAGATGTTACAACAATGATAACTGCAGCACGTTCAAGACAAATTAGATTTACAATGATTATTCAAAACTTTGCTCAGTTAAATCAAGTATATGGAAAAGAAAACGCTGAAACTATTAAAGGTAACTGTGGTAATATAATCTATCTTATTAGTACAGAACTTGCAGCATTAGAAGAAATCTCTAAGATGTGTGGAGAAGTAAAATCTAAAAAAGATGATAAGACAGCTTCAACACCATTAGTAACAGTTAGTGACTTACAAAGAATGAAACAGTTCGAAACAATTATTATGAGAATCAGAAAACAACCATTTAAAACAACAATGGTGCCTGATTTTAAAATGAACTGGGGTAAAGAGTATCCAAAAGCAACATATCCTAGTCGTGATAAACAACCAGTAAAAACATTCGATTTAAGAGAATTTGTCAAAGAAGCAAAACGTAAAAAATTAATGGAAATGATGGAAAATGCTGGAGGTCCAGAAGGTGGTAATTTACCATCAGGTGGAAGTAATATGATACCTCCATTCGGAAGAGATGGACAAAACCAAGCACCTTTCTTACCACCTAATTTATTTCAACAAGCTTCTGAAGCAAGACAAGCGCCTCAACCTAGACCAACACCTTCAATTAATCCAGAAGATTTAATGAAGAAGATTGATGCTCGTATTGCAGAACTTGAAGAAGAAGAAAGAAAATTAAACGAAGAGAATAAAAAGAATAATATACCAACAACTACTGAACAAGTTAAACCAACTGTTGTAGAGCAAGTTGTTAATAAGGTTGAACCAGTAGAAAAAGAGGTTGTAACAGAAACTGTTAAACCAACAGTTTCACCAGTACACATTCCTGAAGAAGAAGATAACAAATTTTTTGATGATTTCTTCGATGATGAAGATTAGGTTTGTACTATGCAAACATCAACAAGTAATAAAAAAATTTTTATAATTGGTTTGATTGTTGGAATCATAATGGGTGTAATATTAACTATTGTGATTCTTTATGTAGGATATAAGATAAAAATTTCTACTGAAGCTAACAAACTAATTGATAATGAATATAATTCAGAGGAAAAAGATACCGATAAATCCATAGAAAATAATTTAAACTTAGATTATCCAGAAGGCTATCTATTATATGAATTTCCTATAACAACAGAAAGTGCTTATGGTAACTCATTATTTCCAGGAAACAATATTGACATTTATCTAAAAGCAATTAGAATAAATGATAAAGAAGAAATAGTATTTGGTAAATTATTAGAAAACATTAAAGTGTTAACAGTTTTAGATATCAATGATAATTATGTATTTGAAAACTTAGAAGAAAAACGAGAACCGACATCCATTGTTTTTGCTTTACCAAAAGAAGAATACAATTTAATAAACAAAGTAAAAGATTTGGGAAAATATGAAACCACAATGATACCAGTACCTACTACTGAAAATCTTAAAAATCAAGATGAAATTATTTTAAGTAGTGAAGATATTAAAGATTTCATTAACCAAATACAATAGAACAATAACCTTATTATATATATCTATATAAAAATAAGAATTAGGAGGTAATTTATGGATCCACAATTAAGAAAAAAAATTTATATTACAATGGGAGTACTTGCAGGTATAGTAATATTAATATTACTTATAACTTTTATTGGTAGCCTACTATTTGGTTCAAACAAATCATATGCCCAAGTAGAGGATATTATGGAAGAAGCCGCTATTAGTTATTATAAAGATAATGAACAATTATTACCTAAAGATGACACATCAGAATTAAGAGTAGATGTTGACACTTTAGTAGATGCAGGTAAAATGAATCCTCTTGAAGACTTATTAGAAAATGACACTTGCACAGGTAGTGTAGTAGTTACTAAAAATAATGATGCATATTTATATACACCATATTTAGAATGTAGTGATGAATATAAGACTGAAACAATGGCAGGTAGACTAACTAATCAAAGCAATGTAGTTGCCACAGGAGACGGAATATACTTCATGAATAACGAATATGTTTATCGAGGTGAAGTTGAAAATAATTACTTACAATTAGGAGAAACAATATTTCAAATAGTAAAAGTAACTTCAGACAATAAGTTAATGTTGATTGCAACTGAAATCAAAGAAGAATATAATCGTTATTATTGGGATAATCGATATAATAGTGAAAAAAGTGCTAATACTGGAATTAACGATTATGATGTTAGTAGAGTTAACGATCGACTACTAGAAATTTACGATATAGATAGTTTTTTATCAGATAAAACTTTAGTTACTACAGGGAACTTTTGTATTGGAAAAAGAGGAGAAAGTGATTCAACTAATGACGGCTCAATAGAATGTTCTGTTTTAGCAGAAAATGATCAAATCGGTTTACTACCAGCATATGATTTTATTAATGCCAGTATTGATAGTCAATGTAATAGTATAGACGATCCAGAATGTCAAAATTATAATTATTTGAAAGCAGTTCTTGATGATGCATGGTTATCAACTACTAACAATGCCAATACATATGAAGTGTATCAAGTGACTAGTACAGGAAAAATGGATGCGAAAAATGCAAATATTAGTAATCAAATAAATCCAGTAATATACCTAACACCTTCAGCAATGTACTCATCAGGTACAGGTACATTTGAAGATCCATATATTG
>CAYJHI010000069.1:0-4017 GCA_964370085.1 uncultured Muribaculaceae bacterium
ACATAGTAACATAAAAATGAAATAAGTAAAAAAACTGCTTCTTTTCTTTGAATAAGATTATTCTTAAATAAGACAATATTAAGTAATAAAACAGTAACAAACATCATAAGTAAATCCCATATATTAAAACCAACAGGAACAATAGGACCTGTAATTAAAGCCGATAATCCTAAGACAATACCTATATTAAAGATATTACTACCAATAACATTACCTACTAATAATCCAGTCTCTTTTTTACGAGCAGCTGTAACAGCCGTAATAATCTCTGGTAAAGAAGTACCTAATGCAATTATAGTTAAAGAAATAATTCTCTCACTTACACCAAGAAGACTAGCTAAACTAACTGCATTAGTTACTAATAAATCACTAAAAAAAACAATAATTATTAAAGAAATAATAACAATAATAATAGACTTAACTTTAGAGTACTGAGGTTTTTCAACAGAATGACTAAACCTCGTTTTACGAATTAAAGATATAAGATAATAAACAAATATCATAAAGAAAAGAATAAGTATTAAACCATCTACCCTACTAAGAGTATTAACACCATTTCCAAAAAAAGAATCTAAAAAGACAACAGTAAAAGCTAAATACATAATAAATAAAATAGGAATCTCTTTTCTAATAACCTCATTAGCAATCTTAAAAGGACGAATAAAACCTGCAATACCAAGTATTAATAAAATATTTATAATATTACTCCCAATAACATTACCAATTAAAATATCAGCACCATCAGCAAGACCCGCAGTTATAGCAATAGCCAGCTCCGGTGCACTAGTACCAAATGCAGCGACTGTCATCCCTATTATAAAAGTAGGAACTTTGTAATTAGATGCTAAGGAAGACGAAGCATCAACAAACTTACTAGCTGCTTTCATTAAAATGAAAAAAGACAACAAGATAATAACTATATTAATGTATATCATCTAAATCATCTCCTATTCTTCAAGTATCCAGAAAGTTGGCAGGGCTCTAAGACCATCTGGTCCTGCCGCAACAGGGGTATTAATTATTTCATTTTCTACAACTAAAGCACTAGAACTACCACCATCTAAGTTAGCAGCATTATAAGCACCATAATTAACCATAATATCTGTTAAATCAACCATATCAGCACCTAAACTAGTAGCAAGTCTACCATCAATTACTAAGAATAATACAATACCATCTTGTCTTTGACCAATCGCACTCCTTGGAGCAATACCCCATCCTCCGTCACCTTTGATAAAACTTCTTTTACCATTAACAACTAAGAAAGGACCAAATTCAATCGCATCTCTCATACCCATATCTAAAGCTTGCTTATCACTCATATGACCTAAGACAAGTTTATCTTCATCAGTAAAACCAATAAAACCTCCACCTACATTAGAATCATCATAGGTACTAACTATTTTACCATCTTGAATAACTGTACCATGTGGAAGTGCTCCATTACTGTTCCAATCAGGATCATAAAAACCTCCACCATTCATCGCCACTATTGCGTTTTCTCTTTCTGCAACATGTGTAATATATTGACCAGTTTCTCCTAATAAAGAAGTAGTAGCCAACTTAACCTTAGAAGGATCATAGATTGCTACTAAATGACCAGAGTAACCAAGACCACTAACATCTATTACTTTATAAAGAGCATCCTCATCTCTATCTAATATTTCTTTTTCATACTTATTAGCATAAGTTCCAGTATTATTACTTCCCTTTATATCAACTAAATCAGGATTAGTAGATAACCCACCATCATCAACAAAGTTATTATCTAAAACCTCTTGTATATACTCATCACTAAAAAACCATTCTGCTAAATATTGATGAGTCATAGTAGACATAGCAGTCGTAATCCAAGTTTCTCTAAACCATGAAATAGGACCATACATTAAAAATAACCCAATTACAATTAATCCTCCAATAGTAGAACCAAATATAACTAAAGCCTTCTTCCATTTAGGCATCTTCTTTTTATTTTTCTTAGCTTCCCTTTTAGCAAGCTTCAAAGCTCTTTTCTCTTCTTTTTTATTCACTTCCATCTTAACCTTCCATACCTAAATAATTACCATCACCATTATAGTCAATAAATTCTTTATGATTACTTTCATATATATTTAAATCACTACCCGAAGAAACAACTATTTCATTAAACCTATTTACATCATAAACAAATAAGTTAATAACCTCTTCATACATAGTATCAAAAGCATCACACTTCTGTTCTACATTAACATCACTATAACTAGCACTACAATTATTAATTAATAACGAAGAATTAGATTCAATATTAGTAATTAAAGATTGATAATTATCTAATAAAACAACATACTCAGAATAAACTTCTTTTACTGTATCTAAATATAAATCATCACTCATACGAAGTGTTAACTCTTCTCTCTCATCAGAAAATAAAATAACACTCTCTCTAAAAGAATCAAAAGAACTAATAATATCTTCCCCATTTTTCTTAGTAGTATTCACATCACTTATAATACTAAATATATAAAAACCTAAAGCACTTATAATAAACACTATTATAAAGACTATTACTATCCTAACAACTAACTTCTTACTCATAACATACACTCCATATACTACAATTATAACAAAACAAATAAGATTAATCTAGACTAAAAAAGAAGAGATAAAACTCTTCACTAAATAAACATAATTAAAAATATGGTATTAAGGAATTAAACTAATGCGAAAGCTGATATTACTATAGTTAATACCAGTGTAACTACTAACTCCAAAGACACCAGCTTCTTCTCTAATACCATTACTACCACCTCGAAAAAACCAATAATATCTAGTATATTCACCCGAAAAATAAGCGTTATTGACAAAGTTGCCATAATCCTCATAAAAATTTTCAGATTCTTTTGTTGCATCACCAAGCATTCCTCTTGTAAAATCACCACCACTCGTTCCATATTCATAACTATTATAATATCTAGAAGCTGGCGATGTTGTAAATCCAGAGTTCCCCGAATAAAAGTTACCAATTGCAGTTTTCATATACCCCATTACATACTCAAGTGATCCTCCTGACATATCATAAATCCCATGCATATTACCCGTAGTTGATGCTGTTTGTCCTATTTCAGTTTCATATGTATTTGTTGTACATACAATATTGTTTGAGGGTGCCTGTGGATAATTTCCAGCAATTCCTGTTATATAACTAGAACAGCTATTTAGGATAACCTCTTTATTCGCTCCTGTATATGATGTATTTCCATATTTTCCATACTTTGATTGAGACAGATAAGCAACTGCTCCCCATTCGGTATTTTTCATCATATGTGTATCATATGTTGATCCACTTAGTCCAAAGATACTATTTCCATTATCACTATTCATATATGTCTTCACACTATTAAACATATTTGATACATTTACACTTCTCCAACTTATTACACTCGGTTTTATGATTGGTTGTTGAACAGAGTTAGATTCTACTTCTCCTGTTGTACTCGTCTCAAACTTACCTACCCATATTCCAGATAATTCTCTATTCTCTGTATTTGCTCTTGTTATTGGATCATCACATGAATCTCCCCAACAAAATGCTGGATTTGTATACCAGTTTGTTACTTCATCTCCTGTATAAGCTGCAGTTCCAAGTTCTGTTGTATTACTATCTATCCATTTAATATCAAATGCTCCTGGTGTATTTACAGATGGTGTATCTCCACCATATCCTTGATATCCATATGTATTTCCTATTGTATATGAATATCTTGGTATCCATACAAACATCGCATTTATATCGTCCATTGGTATTACTGTTCCTGCTACAGAACTAACTAATGTCGCTCTATTAGTTTCTGTTACTGTTACTGCATTAGCCCATTGTTGACCACAATAATTATACCAACCAGCAGAAGCATCTGCTTTCACCCAATTTGTTCCATCATAAACTACTGGTATCATATCTCCTACTAACTCAGGTGCATTTGGTCCCTCACTTATCTCAACTGTCCTAGTCGCAATTGAATAATTACCTGTTGTATCACT
>CAYJHI010000070.1:0-3955 GCA_964370085.1 uncultured Muribaculaceae bacterium
TTAGGTTCATTAGTGAAACCTTTTTCTTGATAGAATGCTTGTTCTCCAGCAGTAAAAGTAAATTCTTTACCACAATCAACACAGATTAGAGTTTTGTCTTGAAATTCTGTCATGTTAACCTCCTTATAATATGGACTTAGTATCTTGTGTTATTACTTATAAAGGTTAATAGACAAGGAATAAGTTCCAGTGATATCACTTCACAATTAAGATTATACCACAGTTTAACAAAATATACCAACTATTTTTAAAAATCGTTTTTAATTGACACTATCCTTCTAATAAAGTACCGGTTGTAGTCAGTTGTTCATCACTAACTTTATCCCAGTATGCTACATCTCCTGCTATTGTTACTACCGGTATGGCATCTAATACCAAAGTATTACTTTCATATAATTTTAAACTATGAATAACTACTCTACCTTTAGTATATCCTGTCACTCCAGCAGCTTGATTATTCGCAAACATAGCAATTGAATAAGTACTAGTCCATGCATCATTAGAATAATCAAATTTAAAAACATCATCTATATATGTGCCATCCATACTAAGCACTACTTTATAACGAACATCTTCTAAAATACCTGTAGAATCTTTACCCGTATAAGTTTGAGTACCAAATTGAAAAAGCGACTCAGGAGTTGCAAGAGCCCCATTATAGGCAATACCAAACATTTTATCTTGATACGCTACACGACTATTAACAATCCATACAGTATCTGTAATAGGACTAATTCTCGTAAACTCTATTTCCATTTTAGTATTGTTAGTAGGAATAATACCTGTATCTACATAAGAATTACCAGTATCTGTCTTAGCCCCATCTAATTCTCTCTCATAAGGTAAATCACGATTAACCCTAACACCTTGAGTAGCTTCTACTTTAACCTTCAAATAAAGTTCTTTTCCCATAACCTCGTTAGTAGCATCATAATCAATCCATAAACGAATAGAATAATCAATACTTCTACCATCATCTATATTACCAGTTTCTAATTGCAAATCAGTTAAACTAGATAATAAAACAGGCTCCTCATCATTAAACTGTACTTTTACATCACTATAATCTAACAAATTACTCTCTGCACCTTCAGCAGTTATTCTATCTAAATCAGGCGTCAAACTAAGCGTAAAAACAGAACTCATTGTCCCAGTATTTTTAAGCGTAAATGTATATGGCTCAAGCGCTTTACCATCTTCATCACTAATAGGTAATGTATTAGTAAGATTAATTCCAGTTGATAAACTCTCATCAAGTTCTAATTTCAATTGCCCCGTTGTTAAACTAGATGGATTACTACCACTTTCTGCATACTGAAAAGCTGCCATTGTAATACCCGATAACATTAATATAACTCCAACTATTAATAACAAAACAATTACTCTTCTAGCATTCTTCATATAAACCTCTTATTCTATATAAATAATAACATTATCTAAAACACTAGTCAATCTTTGAATAAGGACAACCACAGTAATCTTGTCTATATAAGTCAAATTCTTTTGACAACTCTAGACTGCGTTTATAACCATTCTTTTTCTTTAAATCAGTATATAAGTATTTAATACCTATTTCTTTTTCTAACTCTTCTCCTATTTTATTAATCCACTCACTATTCTTATGAGGACTAATGGATAAAGTTGTTGTAAAATAATCAAAGTTATTACTAAAAGCATATTCAGCACTTTTTCTTAATCTCATCAAATAACAAAGGTAACAACGTTGTCCTCCTTCTTTATCTAATTTATAATCTTTAACCATATCTAAATACTTAGAAGGTTCATAATCCCCTTCAATAATCTTAATTGATTTGTTATATTTAGATATAAATTCTTCTAAAGTAACAAGTCTCTTCTTATATTCATCTTCTAAAGTAATATTAGGATTATAATAAAATAAACTAACATCAAACGCTTCAATTAATCTTTCTAAAGATGCAGTAGTACAAGGACCACAACAACAGTGTAATAATAGTTTTGGTTTAATACCTAGTTCTTTGTTCTTAGTAATTTCTTCTTCCATTAAAATATTATAGTTCATACGTACACCTCATAATAATTATAACATAAAAAAATCTTTAGTACTTATAATCTAAAGATTTTATCTTACTATTTCTTTGTTCAAACAAGTTGATTACTTCCCTTTTTAAAACACTAGTACTAGTATCTAACCACTCGTCTACCATATCCTTATTTAAATAGTGATAATCATCATCTATTACAACACTACTAGTTTGTAATGTAACATCATCTCTTAATTTATCTATATCAAAAACGGCAATATTACCAATTTTAGAAGGAAGTTCTACTTTATGAACAATAACTTTATCTAAGGCATATTTATCAGTCAAATAACGATTAATAAGCTGATAGTCACTATATAAGTTAAACCTAAAATCATCTTCATTAGAATGCTTTAAAACATCAAAGTTACTACCTAACATCTTTCTATAAACAGCATCCTGTAACAAATGTAAATAATAACCCAAATATAAATAATTAGTGCTTATTTCAATAGAAAATTTACCCCTAAACTCTTCAAAATCAATATATCGCTTCTTATCTAAATCTATCTTAGTAAAATGAGTCTTAGTATGTATAAGATCATCCTTAGAAGTTCCATCAGGTAATATAGATCCTAAATAAAAATGTTCATTCTCTCTTAAATAACCACTGTCAATAATTTCTTTAATACCAGCCAAATGCATAAGTAATGATGCCATATCTATCTCCTCAATATTTTTATATAATAATTATATTTAATTTGTTATAATATATGTATGAAAAAAATAATAATAATAAGTTTGAGTATAGTTATCTTAGTAGGAACAGCTATTCTCTTTATACTTAGTAAAGAACAACCTACTATTACAATTACAGAAGATCCTAACCAGGAAGAAAACATAAGTGTGTTAACTGACTTAAAATTTGAATATTACCAAGAAATCTATTTAAATGAAATTGTCAATGTTAATAAAGGAGAATTAAAAGATAATCATTTATTAGATACAAAAGAATTAGGAGAAAAAGAGTTAAGTTTCACTTATGTAATAGATGATGAATTACTAGAAGGATCAATTAGTTATGAAGTAGTTGATATTACTCCTCCTCTATTAAATGTTAGAAGTAGTTATACAGTAGAAGTTAACAGTGAAAATGAATTAATCGATAGTATTATGTGTGCGGATAACCACGATAAAGAACCTATCTGTGAGTTTATCGGCGAATATGATAAAAACACCGTAGGTACTTATAATGTTGTATATCAAATGAGTGATAGTAGTAATAATAAGGTGCAAAGTAATGTTACTATCAATGTTGTCGAAAAAATTGAAAGTTCTACTTATGAACCAACTCAGATACCGTTAGAAGATATAATACTAGCACATAAAACAGATAATACAAGAATTGGGATTGATGTATCTAAATGGCAAGAAGATATTAATTGGCAACAAGTTAGGGATGCTGGTGTTGAATTTGTTATATTAAGAATTGGTTATGGTTGGGGTGAAAATAAAATAGATCCAATGTTTGAAGAATACTATGAAGGAGCCTCTAATGTAGGATTAGATATAGGATTATATTTTTATTCATATGCTGATAGTATAGAAGAAGCTAAGGAACAAGCAACTTGGATAGTTGAAACTTTAAATGATAGAGAGATACAATTACCAATAGCATACGACTGGGAAGAATGGTCTAATTATAATGCTTATAAGTTTAGTTTAACTGACCTAAATAATACTGCTTATGCTTTTATGGAAGAAATAGAAAAACATGGATATGAGGCAATGAACTATGGAAGTGCTAATTATTTAAGAACAGTTTGGAATACCCATGACTATAAAACATGGTTAGCCCATTACACAGAACAAACTAATTATGAAGGTGAATATTATATGTGGCAATTAACTAGTAGTGCCATAGTACCAGGAATAAAAGGTAATACAGATGT
>CAYJHI010000071.1:0-3833 GCA_964370085.1 uncultured Muribaculaceae bacterium
AAGTCTCCATGAAATTCCTCTGTTAAGTTTTCATATGTAAGATAATTACCTAGTGATATATCATCATCATTTTTGCATACCCAAGTTTCGTTTGATTCTAGGGTAATACCAAAAGCATAAAATTGGTCTTTATAAATTACATTATAGAATTTAGAATAACTATCATAAATTGGTTGAATATTTCTAAGAGAGGTCCAAACGTCTAAACGTCTTACAACTACATCTATTTCATTAGAATGAGGTTGGATTTTACTGATATGATTTGTTTGACCAAAGATAACATCTTCTGTTTCTAGTTTACTTTTAATCCATTCCATATTTATTGATTTCATATAAACACCTCTTTTCTTAGTGAATACTATAACATATTTAGATAAAATTGTATATTTTTTTCATTAGTTTTCATAATAATAAGGGTGATTTAATGGAAAAAAGAGAGTTTGATAATTTAGTTAAGACTTATAAACCAAAAGAAAAGAAAGTTAAGAATATAATTGTATCTTTTGTTATTGGTGGTTTAATTGGAGTAATTGGTCAATTTTTAATTGATTTATATTCTTTTCTACTTGAAATACCTAGTAAAGAGGCGGCTACTTATATGATTGTTACATTGATCTTTTTTGGATGTTTATTTACTGCTTTAGGTTTCTTTGATAACTTTGTTAATTTTGCTAAGTGTGGGTTATTGATTCCTATTACGGGTTTTGCACATTCAATGATGAGTGCGGGTATGGAGTTTAAAAGAGAAGGTTTAGTTTTTGGACTTGGTAGTAATATATTTAAGCTAGCTGGTTCTGTAATATTGTATGGTGTTGTTTCAGCTTGGTTGTTTGGGATGCTTAGATATTTATTAATGGGAGGTTAATATGACTGTTAAATATAAAAATGTTTATTTAGTTGATACTGCAACTATAACTGGTCCTTATGAAAAGAAAGGTCCTTTAAGAGATTATTTTGATCATTGTTATGATGATTTGTATATGGGAGAAAAATCTTTTGAAAAGGCTGAGACTAAATTATTAGAAGAATCTGTTGATTTGTTGTTAGATAAGACTAATCTTGATAAGAAGAAAATAGATTTGTTTGTTGGTGGAGATTTACTTAATCAAATTACTTCTAGTTGTTATAGTATAAAGAAGTATAGTAGGCCATTTTTAGGTATATATGGTGCTTGTTCAACTATTTGTGAAGGAATTATAATTGCTTCTAGTTTTATAGAGAGTAAGGTGGTTAAAAACGTAGTGGTTGCTACTAGTTCTCATAATATGTCTAGTGAGAGACAATTTAGAAATCCTAATGAATATGGTGCCCCTAAACCTGATACTGCGACCATAACTTCTACTGGAGGTGCTAGTTGTTTACTTAGTTCAAAAGTAAGTGATGTTAGGATAGAAAGTTCAACTATAGGTATTATTCAAGATATGGGTCAAAGGGATCCTAATAATGTAGGTGCTGCTATGGTACCAGGGGCAAAAGATACAATAGAAAGACATTTAAAAGATTTAAAAAGAGATGCTAGTTATTATGATTTGATTTTAACTGGAGATCTTGGTAAGTATGGTAAAGAAATACTTGTCGATATGTTGAAGTTAGATTGTTCAATTAATATGAGTGATAATTATAATGACTGTGGTGTTATGTTATATGATTTAGATAAACAAAAGAAACAAAAAGCTGGTGGAAGTGGACCTGTCTGTTCAGCATTAGTTACTTTTAGTTATATATATAAATTATTAAAAGAAAAAAAACTCAAAAGAGTTTTATTAGTGGCTACTGGTGCTTTATTTAGTCCTACGTTTATTTATCAAAAACAAAATATTTTAAGTATTGCTCATGCTGTTAGTTTGGAGGCTGTATAATGATTTATTTATATTCGTTTTTGTTTGCAGGAATTATATGTGTAATTGCACAAATAATTTTAGATAATACAAAGTTAACGCCTGGGCATATAACAAGTATTTTCGTAGTAGCGGGTGCTGCTTTAGATATATTTGGTATTTACGATTATCTGGTGTTACATGTTGGAGGTGGTGCCTTAGTACCTATTACTTCTTTCGGTCATTCTTTAATACATGGTGCTATGGAAGCTGCTAGTGAGTTTGGAATTATGGGACTTGCTATTGGGATGTTTAATTTAACTGCTAGTGGTATTACTTCGGCAATAGTTTTTACTTTTTTCTTAGCTTTAATATTTAAACCTAAACATTAGTAGATAACTTTAATATTTCATCATAATTGTCATCATTGGCCATAATGTTTTTATGGTCTTTTTTACATTTTTCGCATTTATATAATATTTTATAATTATCTTTAAACTTTTCTATGCCAATTGGTTTTAATAAACCGTGACAGTTGTTTTGTCTATCCCCAGGGAATATGTCTAAATGTTTTGAATATAAGCAGTAAGGACAGTGATCTCTTGCTGTATAGTTTAATGGTTTAACTTCATTTCCACAATGTTCACAAATAAAATGTTCATCTTTCATAGTAAATCTTTTCATATTTATACCTCAAAACAATTATATATGTTATAATTTATATTGTCAAAGGAGTATAACTTATGGATTATAGTATTACAATTGATCAATTTGAAGGACCATTAGACTTATTACTTCATTTGATTAAGGAAGAGAAAACAAATATTTTTGATATTAAGATTGATTTAATAACGTCTCAATATTTATCTTATATAGAGAAAATGGAAGAGATGAATTTGGATATTGCTAGTAGTTATTTAGTAATGGCAAGTGAATTAATCGAAATGAAATCTAAGTTATTACTACCTCGTAAAGAAGAAGAAGAGGAAGAAGAGGATCCTAAGGAAAACCTTATTAATCGTTTAATAGAGTATCAACAATATAAAGAAATATCTACTGTATTAAAAGAAAAAGAAACTTTGAGAAAAGAAATATATACTAAACTGCCTGAGAATATTTCTGTTTATAAAGAAGAAGTAGTTGTAACTCAAGATGTTAGTTTAGATGATTTAGTCGCTGCTTTTGAAAACTTTTTGAAAAGACAAAAAGAGGATGTTCCTCTTACTACTAAAGTCACTAGTAAAGAACTTTCAGTGGAAGAGAGAAGAGTAGGTATTAGGAAATTACTTAAGGAGCGAGGTAAAGTTAAATTTACTGATTTATTCGAATCTTTTGATAAAGGGTATGTTGTAGTTACTTTTTTAGCTATTTTAGAAATGGCTAGAAAACATGAACTTTTGATTACTCAAGATAAAAGATTTTCAGAAATTATATGTGAGGTGAGATAAGTGAAGGCTATATTAGAAGGTTTGTTATTTGTAGTAGGAGAAGATGGTCTTACTTTGAAACAAATAGAAGAGATATTAGAAATAGATGAAGAGGATGCTAAGGATTTATTAGTTAGTTTAAGAGAAGATTATAATAGTAATGACCGTGGTATTAGAATTGACTTTTTAGGGAATAGCTTTAAACTTACAACTAAGAAAGAGCATAAAGATTATTATCAAAAGTTATTAGAAAATGAAGAAGCTAATCATTTAAGTCAATCTGCTTTAGAAACATTAGCAATAATAGCATATAATGAACCAGTTACTAGGGTAGAAGTTGATGAAATAAGAGGTGTTTCTAGTTCGCAAATGATAAGAAAGTTAGTTGCGAAAGGGTTTGTTAAAGAAGTAGGTAGAAGTGAACTTCCTGGTAGACCTATTCTTTATAAAACTACTAGTGAGTTTTTAGATTATTTTGGATTAGCAACAGTAGATGATTTACCTAAGTTTGAAGAATTTGTTAAACAGGAAGAGAGTGATGATATTGATTTATATCATTCTAAATATAAAGAAACAAGTGATATATAAA
>CAYJHI010000072.1:0-3795 GCA_964370085.1 uncultured Muribaculaceae bacterium
CATAATCATGTGGTTTCATAAGTTCATTTTTACAACTACTTATTTTATTTTTTATAGCTTTAGGATTATATATTTTAGTATCTAAGTTCATATCTTTTAATATTTTTTTAACAATAGTTAATGAATCGTCACTATCCATAATAACAAAGTTACGATCAAATCCTAATCTTTGATAGTTTTCTTTTACTATTTTAAGTCCAAAACTATGAAATGTTGATACTTGTATATATTTAGAGTCTTCTCCTACTAGCGAATGAACTCTTTCTTTCATTTCTTTGGCAGCTTTATTAGTAAAAGTAATAGCAAGTATATTATAAGGACTTACATTTTCCTCTTCGATTAGATATGCAATCTTAGTTGTTAATACTCTTGTTTTACCTGATCCTGCTCCTGCTAGTATTAATAGTGGTCCTTTATTATATATAACAGCTTCTTGTTGTTGTTTATTTAAATTATCTACTTTCATATTACCTTACTCCCTTATATACATTATACAATAGATTAATAATTAGATAAAGGAATTGAAGTGATAAATAAAAAAAAGTTGTTAAACAACTTTTAAGGTTCATATATAATATTAGTACAAGTACCATTCCAACCAGTTCCCAAAGAAACAAAGTCAGTAGCAGAACTCTTACCTAATATTCTAATAGTATTTAGATTTAAATTAAAGTCAAATGCATTTTCACCTATTGTTATGACACTATTCCCTATAACTACAGATGTTAATTGATTAAGAGAAAAAGCCCATTCTCCTATTGTTGTGACACTATTTGGTATTGATACTTCTGTTAATTGATTAAATTGAAAAGCAAAACCCCCTATTGTTGTGACACTATTTCTTATCTCTACTTCTGTTAATTGGTTATATGAAAAAGCATTTGCTCCTATTGTTGTGACACTATCAGGAATCACCACTTCTGTTAATGAATTACCAGCAAAAGCACCTACTCCTATTGTTGTTACATTCTCCCCTATAACTACAGAAGTCAATGTTCCTTTTGCGTCTCCTGTATCAAAATCAACTTCTCCTATGAAAGCAAAGTTTCCTATTGTTATAACGCTATCAGGTATCACTACACTTGTTATTGGTACATAATTAGGATTTATGGTCTCTTCTCCTGTATCAGAGTTAAGAATATAATAACCAAATGCACTTTCTCCTATCGTTATTACTTCCTCCCCATTTATTGTACTTGGTATTACTACATCTTTTGGACAACTAGGATCTGATGAATATCCTGTTATTGTTCCAGATGCAAACATAAAACATGATTCACTGGTCGGTGTTGGTGGTTCATCATTTGTTGCTGTTACTAATATCTTTCCATGATAATGTTTCCCTAATACTTCATTTCCACTATTAATATCAATCCACATTCTAATAGTATGTGTTACTGTCTCATTTGTTTTTAACTTACCTGTTTGTATTACCCAATTACTTGCCTCTAATGCGCTTAGTAATACTGGCGTACTTCCATCTATACTAACTTTTATCTTACTCTTATCTAATAAATTAGAGGCACATCCATCTGCTTCTATCATTCCATCATCATCTAATACTTTAACACTATAATCACTATCTAATGTTCCTGTATTAGTTACTTTAAACGTATATCCTGTTTGTAATAAACCATCACTATCACTCATAGGATAAGCATTATTTAAACTTAAAACATTTCCTATTCCATCCTCTGTATGATCAAAGGCTATTTCTAAGTTACCTGACTCTACTATATTATAATTACTACTTGTTTCTATATCTGAAAATATCGCATATGAAGTACCTAATGCAAAAGAAGTAATTGCAAGTACTGTTACTATTGTCATTATTATTTCTCTTCTGGTAAACTTACTTATCTTATAAGCACTTACTTCAGTATACTCTTGCTTCTTACTGAATCTGTGTCTTATCTTTTTACCCCAATTAGCCATATAATCACCATCTTCTATAATATTATTATATCACTTTTAATTATTTTTACAAATAAAAAAACTTAGTATTTACTAAGTCCTATTGTTTATTAACTTTTTTTAGTATTTCTAATATAACTCGATACTCATCTTGTGTAAACTTATCATCTGCTGTTATACCATTTTCTACTTTATTAGTTATTTTTCTTTGTAAGGCTTTAACTGGTGGTTCTACTTCTTTCCACTCTTCTTGCTTTTTCAAAACATTCAATGGTGGAATTACCTCTTTCCAGTTTTTACCTTCTTTTAATTTATAGTTATTTGGAATAGTTGGAGTTTCGTGCACTACTGGGTGTTGTATATGATTTACTGTAGGTGTTTCTACAAGTGCTGGCCTAACACTAGCACTATGAATTTTCTTTAACCCATAGTATGTCATTAACAATAACATCCATATAGCAAATACTGACATGCTTAATTGTACTAGTGATAGTAAATCAGCATTTTCATAGACTGCAACTTCATTAAATATATCAATACTATTATCTGCAATTGCCATTAATGATAGTATTAATAAATAGTTAATGATTGAAAATGCTACTACATTTAATAATCTTAATCCTTTTTCAGCACGACTGTTAAATACACTTCTCAACGTAATAATATTAGTTGCTAAAATAACAAAACCATATATTACTACATTAGGAAAGTAAAGTGCTACAAAGAAATGATCTAAAATATAATCACTAAACTTATATAAGTTTTCAAAATTCATCACAACTACTGCAATCATTATAACTAAATACATTATTATGTATAAATTTCTACTTTGTTTTTTATTAGTATTATTGGTCGTATAAAATACGAAGGCTAATCCAATTATTAGTATTAAAACAACAATTGATATCCAAGAGTAACTCATAAACTTCAAGAAAGTTTCGAGCATACGACCAAAAGTTACTTGAACCATTTAACTAGCCTCCGTTCCCTTTTTATTATTCTTTTTATTCGGCAATTTTTTGCGTTAATTCCGCAATATATATTGTTTGTGTTGTATTATCATGATTAGTGCATGTTACTAATGTAAGTGTCGTTTTCATCTCATCACGATAGATGGCAACTTGTCCTACTTTAGGTTGTGTATATATTTTAACTATTTTATAAATATACTTCATATTATTGTAGCTAACAATTGCTTCATCACCTTCAACTAATTGATATAAGTCATCAAAGTAGGAAATGTTAGCTGGTCCTGAATGTGCTGCTAAGATAAAATTCCCACGGTCAACATTAGGCATATATGATGATTCAATAATTTGAACATTTTTTTCAACTGTATTATCAGGTGAGTCAATATCTACAAATCCTCTTTGTAATCCGATTTTAGGTATTTCTAAATATCCAATATAATATTCTTCTTTCTCTTGATCACTAAGATCAATCGCTGGTACTGAAGTATCTATTATATCTGTATTAATATCCACTTCGTTATTTTGCGTAACAGCTTCACTTCCTTCAAAATATTTTCTATTCATATAATCAAAAGCCAGAGTCCGTTTGGCTCCAACTAAATTGATTGTTAGAAATAATATTCCAACGACGATAATGAATGTCTGGATCCATAAAAATCTATGCTGCTTTTTTCGCATTATAAACTGTAAATCCTATTCCTGCAGCGATAATTGCTAATCCTAAAATCGTGAACAATATAGTTCCTGCACTTGCTGTATCTGGCACAGGTACATTAGTTGCTTTTGTATTATAGAAATCGATTACTTGATGCACTATATCAGTAGTTACTTCAAATGTAATTGTTTCTTCACTTAAGATATATCCTGCTGGTGCATGAGTTTCTGAAACTGTATATGTTCCTGGCGCTAA
>CAYJHI010000073.1:0-3740 GCA_964370085.1 uncultured Muribaculaceae bacterium
AAATGTAAAATGAATAGAACTCTATTAAAAGAAATATGTAATTGGAAATATGAAGGTGAGTATAGTGTGTATAATCCACCATCATATCAAACTCTAATTGAAAGAAATGCAGCTATAGCAGATGATAACAGAAATCATAATTATATTTGTTATTTAGATGAAAAAGGGAATCTCCAAGCATATACAAGTATCACTCAAAGAGGAAATGATATCTATTTAGGAATAGCACTTAATCCACAACTATGTGGAAAAGGTGTAGGTACTTATATAGGATCAGATTTAGTAGTAGAAGCTATGACAAGATATCCAGGAATGCAGTTAAAAACAGAAATCAAAGCATGGAATAAAAGATCGATTAAAGTGTGTGAAAGAACAGGATTTGCTATTACAAAACACTTTAAGCCTCTAATATTAGGAGAAAACAAAGAAGAATATGTCGAATTAACATATAATAAAAACAAAAGACTTAATAAATAAGTCGTTTTTATTTGCTATTTAATTAATACTGTGTTATAATTAGCACTGCACTTAAAACGTGATGAAGGAGTACCATGGAAAATTTATTTAAACAGTTGGGATTATCAACAAACGTATTGAAATCTATCGACAATCTTGGATATACAACACCAAGTGAAATACAAGCGTTACTAATCCCAGTTATTATGAACGGGAAAGACACATTTGGACAAGCTAAAACAGGAACAGGAAAAACTCTTGCTTTTGCAGCTAGTGTCTTATCAAAAATTAACAAAGATAAAAAAGGTATCAAAGCCATTATCTTAAGTCCAACAAGAGAACTTGCTATGCAAATAGGTAAAGAATTTCAAGAATTAGATCAAACTAATGAATTTAATACACTTACTGTATATGGTGGTAGTGATATCTCAAAACAAATTCAAGCTTTAAAAGGAAATGTTGATATTGTTATCGGAACACCAGGAAGAGTAAAAGATTTAATTGAAAGAAGAAAACTTAACTTAACAACAATCGATTTCTTTATTTTAGATGAAGCTGATGAAATGTTAAATATGGGATTCATCGAAGATATCGAAACTATTCTTTATAACACAAGTAGAGATAAACAAGTATTAATGTTATCTGCAACTATGTCAAAAGAAATAAAAGTATTAGTAGAGAAGTATATGCGTGAAGATTATGAATACATTCATGTCAAATCAGATAGTAAAACTAATGAAAATATTGAACAAAACTTTTATGTCGTAAACAACAAAGTAAAATTAGAAGCTTTATGTCGTATTATTGATTCAAAAACAATTAATAAAGCGATTATATTCGTAAAAACTAAAAAAGATTGTGATGAATTATCAATGGAATTACAATCAAGAGGATATAATTCAGACGTATTACACGGAGATATTTCTCAAAACCAAAGAATTAAAACTTTGCATAGATTTAAAAGTCATAGTTTTAAATTCTTAATCGCAACAGATGTTGCAGCAAGAGGAATACATGTAGATAACATCGACTTAGTTGTTAACTATCATATACCATTTGATAAAGAAGCTTATATTCATAGAATTGGTAGAACAGGAAGAGCGAACTCTAAAGGAGAAGCAATAAGTTTAATCACTTCTAGAGAAATGGGATTTATCACTAAAATAGAAAGATTTGCAAACTGTAAAGTTACTGAAAAGCAAGTGCCTAAAAAAGAAGAGATAGTTACATTAAAATACAATGAAGTATTAGAAAAAGCCCAAAGTCTAATTGATGAAAATTTATTAGAAGAAGAAATGGCTTATGTAAGAGATCTTAATAAAGGTGATGTAATTAAATTATGTGCTGCTTTATTAAAACAAACTGTAAGTAAAGCAATTGGATCAGATTTAAATGCTAACTTAGAAGTAAAAGAAAGAAAAGTACGTAACTTAAATGAAAATAAAGATCGTGTATTTATCAATGTTGGTAAAAAAGATCGATTCAGAAAAAACACTTTAATAGAATTTATAAATGATTTAACTAATATTAGTAAATCTAGTCTTACTAACGTTGAAGTTCTAGAAACGTTCTCATTTGTAGATGTAGATAAAGAACATACTGATTTGTTAATTAAAACAATTAGTAAAGAAACTTATAATGGTAGAAATGTAAATGCTGAAATCTCTGAGAAAAAAGGAAACGGTAATTCTAGAGGAAGAAGTAGAGACAGAGGAAAAAGTTCTAGTAGAGATAGAGGATATAGTAGAGATAGAAACTCTAGTAGAGATCGTAATAGAAGTAGAGATAGAAGACCTAGAAGATAGGCTTCTTTTTTATTGTCAAAATTCAAAAAAACCAATATACTACTAATATAGGAGAGTAAATAATATGGATAATAATTTTTGGATAGCACTAGGACTAACTTTATTTGCAGGATTATCAACAGGTATAGGTAGTTTAATAGGACTATTAGCCAAAAAAACAAATACAAAGTTTTTATCAATTTCTCTAGGTTTTTCAGCAGGAGTAATGGTTTATGTTTCATTTGTAGAAATTTTTCCAAAAGCTAATGAGTATTTAGGAACTAATTTAAATGAAAACTTAGCATCGTGGTTAACAGTAATAGGCTTTTTTTTAGGAATAATGTTAATAGCAATAATTGATAAACTAATTCCAAAAGAAAAAAACCCTCATGAAATTCATGAAGTAGAAGAAATGAAAAAACAACCAAAGAAAAGTAATGTTAATTTACTAAGAATGGGAATATTTACAGCAATAGCAGTAGGTATTCATAATTTTCCAGAAGGCTTAGCAACATTCATGTCAGCATTATCTGATCCGAGTTTAGGAATAGCAATTGCAGTAGCTATAGCAATACATAATATTCCAGAAGGCTTAGCAGTATCAGTTCCAATTTATTATGCAACCGGTTCTAAAAAGAAAGCGTTTAAGTATTCGTTTCTATCAGGGTTAGCAGAACCAATAGGAGCATTAGTAGGATATTTATTATTAAGACCGTTTTTAAATGATGCTATTATTGGATTTGTCTTTGCCGCAGTCGCAGGAATAATGGTGTTCATTAGCTTTGATGAACTACTACCAGCAGCAAAAAAGTTTGGAAAACATCACTTGGCAATCTATGGATTCATATCAGGAATGATAGTTATGGCCATAAGTTTATTACTATTATAAAAAGAAGGGTAACCTTCTTTTAAAATACTTGTGGACAAACACCTTCATAAGGAATATAAAAACAATGATTCTTATATTTCCCAACAAATCTTTGTTCATACCAAAGACCAACACAATTTTGATCTCCACTAGGAGCATAAAACCACAAAGCATTAGTTGCAGGATAATATGATTTACCAGATAACACTTTTTCTGCTAATTCTTTTTCTTTAGTAGTCGCAGCAGATATAAACAACTGACTATCAGGACCAGAAAACCCACCAGGATTTTGATAGACCATACTAGTAATAGATCTAATATCGTCAAATGTTAAACAATCTGCTAAGACTCTGTTAACACCAACATTACCAACCATTAACATCCCATAATCACCTTCACCAATAGCTTCTGCTCTCATAAGTCTGGCTAGTAAATCTAACTCTTTTGTATTATAAGCAATAATTCTCGACATAAACATCACCATTATATTTTATGTTTTAAATGATAAATATTGTCACAAATATTAAAGTATGTTATAATTTATATGTATCCAAAACAGGGGATTAGTTAAATGGTATAATATCGGTCTCCAAAACCGCGGTTAAGTGTTCGATTCACTTATCCCCTGCCAT
>CAYJHI010000074.1:0-3652 GCA_964370085.1 uncultured Muribaculaceae bacterium
TGGCACGTTCTGCTTCTTTCTTAGCTTTATCTAACTGTTCAATCATCTTAACATCTGGATTTTCAATAGTAAAGTACATTACTGTGGTGATGAATGTTATTACAAATGAGGTGAATAAAATTCCGGGATCTATTTGTCGAACTAACAATCCTAGACTAAATAAGGAAATTAACGCAATTAAAGGTATATACTTTTTTAATTTATCGCGTTCGAATCTCGAAATAACTCTATAGGCTGCAATTAGAGCTATGACTGTTGCTAAAATAAAAATGAAATCAACGCTCGTTCCGTATGTATATATTCTGGTTGCATCATGATGAATTGATATCGGCAAGATAAATATTATTGCTATAGCTATTAGCAAAAATGAATAAGAAAATATTTTTATTTTTTTCTTATTAATATTCCGATTGGTTATATGTAATATATACATTAAAAATGAGTGTATCCATACAATGATAAAAGCATTATAAAATTTTGACAAAAAATACAGTATATCATGTTTGGGGATCACATACTCCAGTGATATTAATATTATATCTATAGAAACACCTATTAAGTTAATAATTAAAAGTTTAGAAAATAGTTTTGTTTCTATAGAGTCAACTTTCTTTTTACTAAAATAAACAATAGAAATTAATCCTAATATAAAAATACTTGCTATTTGAAAATACAAACTTCCCATCTCACACCATTTTATCCTTCTCTTCTATTTTAAATTATTTTCATTTTTTTTACAATAAAAAAAATAACATATTTTATCACTAATAAGTTATTTTTTTAATTTCAATGTTTTTTGCTTCTCATTTTCATCTAGAGCTTTTTCAAATATATTTCTCAATTTTAAGTTTGCCTCATTCAAATCTTCATTATTGCTCACATATAAAGGCTCGCATATTCTTACAATTCTGTCTTTTCCGCTTGGGCCATCTTTGCTAATTACAAAACTTACAATCGGAGCACCAGTTTTTTGTGCATTATATACTGCTCCTAGTTTAAAGTTTAATAATCTTTTCTCAGTTTTATTTCTCTTGCCTTCTACTGCAATCAATGTGTTAGATCCGTTTAAAACCATTCTTATGCTTTCGTTCGTAGAAAATTTAGCATTTACTGGGTTATGTCTATCAGTAGTGATAGAACCCATTCGATCTAATAATTTACCAACAAATTCATTTTCTAATTCAATTTTAGATAATACGTGCGTTGGTCTTTTATTCATTATACTATACACTAGTGATGTATCTAAATAATCTCTATGATTCATTGCGATTATCATTCCATCACTATTAGGTAGATTTTCTCTACCAATAACTTTGAATTTCACTATTTTATCAAAGAAAAATTTTATTACTCTTACTAAACGGATATAACTTTTTTCTCTTTTTTGAATATATTTTTTATTATAAGTAGTTTCTTGATAATGTTTTCTTAGGTTGCTATAGTAAACATCTTTTTCATATTGGCTCTCTATGTTATCTAATTCTTCTCGATTTAAAATTTTAAATCCTGTTTTCTTATCTCGAAAATTTCTGACTGCAACATAAAAATCATACATTTTATCTATTCTGTTTTCTGATGATATGTCGTGGTTTTTATTATTAACAGTTGTAAAACACAAACATTTTGTAAAAGAACTTTTATTAATCTTATCTATAACTTCTTTCTTATCGTCTAAAAACATTTCTAACTTTTCTCTATTACATACTCTAGCTTTTTCTTCTTCTGCATTATTTGTGTTAACAAATATAATTTTATCAAACTTAAGACCGTTTTTTAAATAAGAAAATTTTGTTAGAGTTCGTATAATAAAACCTACTATACTTTTCTCTGAAGCTTTTGCTCTTGCGGAAACGTTTATCGCTTCTATCCCCTCACCCTTTAACATTTGAATATACTTAGCTGCATTTCTGTTGGGTTTACAAAACAAAATATAAGGTATTAAATGTTTTGTCCAAAAAGATATCTCATCTTCTTTACTTACAGCAAATTTTTCTTTTATACCATAACCGTTGCTATTTTTCAAAATAACATCATCTGATATATTTTTAGCCTTGATTTTTTCTCCTGTTTTTTTAAAATGAGTTTTACAATACAACTTTTTAAAATATTTTAAACCGTGTTTAATCTCATACTCATCTGTGTTGAATAATGGACCATCTGTATCAAATCCTATTTTCATAACTTCCCCTTTTTCTTTTATGCCGCATATTATACCACTTTTATGTACATTTGTCAATATTTTCCATAGTACGACACTACTTGTCCTTTAATTACCTGTGATAAAAATAAGTAATTCTTTATTCAATTGTAACATATTTATTACAAATAAAAAACGAATAATATCCGTTTTACAGTAATACTTTTAGTTTAATAGAAAATTGTCACAGTATGATGTACATTACTTTTATTACTAGTATTATTCTTACCTACTAACCAAATTAAATTATCAAGTTCTACAGAATTAACAAACATATTCTTCTTTTTTAATTCCATTTTAATCAACTCAATTGCATATAACATATTAGCTCTTATTTCAATTTCCATTTCGCTATCATGCAATATTTCTTTCTCTTCATCAATCAATTTACATAATACTGGTGAATATTTGAGAATACCATAATCTCTAAACGTTCTCGGTATACCATAGTCAGCACACCCATTTAATTTGTTAACATCACCTAAATTAATTTTAACTGTATTGGATACATAAAATAAGTCATTAACTAATAAAGTCGCTCTTTTGTTAAATTTAATTAATTTATCTTTATATAAACTCTTATCATCAAAACAAGAAATATTGCTAGTAATATACTCAAGCATTTCTAGGTCTGTTTTTATGCTGAAAAGATCATTATAGAATTTATCATTATTATAAATATAATTAATCACTTCTTTAAAACAATTATATCTTTCATCAAGATAAGGTACTTCCCCTTTAACAGATTGGAAAATATTTAATAAATCATCTTTAGTTAGATTATATAAATAAGTTATATCTAAAAAATTAGAATTACACTCTACTTCTTTAATAATTGAATAAAACAGTGCATTAGACCCACTAAAAATGTCGTTATTATATTCTGTAGTCCATTTAGGTTTCTTCCAAAAGCAAAAATTCATTGATTCTATAATAAACACAAGTAATATCCATTTCTCTTCTGTTAAATTTAAGGCAATTTTACTAGACCAATGTTGGTAACATGAAGCTTCTAGTTCTTTGACAAACTCTAATACTTTACTTTTGTTAATCTTAACAAAGCTACTATTTTCTACCACATATTTAATATTATCCATTTATTTCACCTCGTTTATATTTTTTTACAAAAAAACGTCCAAAAGGACGTTCCACTGAGACGATAAAACCTGCTTTAAACAGGTGGGTGCTCCTAGATAAGCATCAGGATCCCTAACTAATAGTCAGGTCTTCAACACAACTTATCAATGTCGGCGCTCCCGTATCGATATAACTTAGTCGGTTTTATAAACAGTGGTCGCGTATCTTTCAGACATCTTAATTATAGCACCACTTCATTACTAATTCAAGTGATTGATAGTAACTTTACAATATAATAACCATTATTTATACCTATCATATATTATTATAGGTGAAGTTTATGTATTTTACATATAAGAATATCCATCTTTATTACGA
>CAYJHI010000075.1:0-3517 GCA_964370085.1 uncultured Muribaculaceae bacterium
ATTAATTTATATAACTTAAAACTAACTTTATATACACTATACCAAAACTTAGAAAACACAAGATCAAATTCCCCTAATAATTCTTCTACTTTACCACCAAAACTCTTTTTAAATAAATAAAGTCCAAATAAAGGATTATCTTTAGAGAAATCTCCTGTAATACCATAAAAATTATATTTCTTATAATTATTATTAACCGCTAATTTAACTCCTTCAAAATGTAGTGTATAAGCAGATTGAAATTGCATCAATTCCTTCTTACTACCACCAAATAATGATAATACTTCATTTCCATAAGTTAAGAATAATATTCCTCCAAGAATCTTTCTTTCTCCATGTTCTTTTATTAATTCTTCTATTTTAAGTAGTTGTTCTTCTAATCTCTTAATACTATCTTCATCTAACTTATTAGTTTGTAAATACTTCTTCTCATTCATCTTTAATAAATTATTTTCATACTTATTAATTCTATCGTTTAAAGAAATTTTAAGTGTATCTAACTCTTCTTCAGTATTAGATTTATATAATAAGAAATCTACTTCTGCTATATAAATAGAAAGTATATCTCCTAAAGAATCCCACATATTTTCATAATATGACAAAGGTCTATCAATAAACTCTCTTCTTTCACTAGTATGCTGCATTATTTCTTTAAATAGAGAAATCTCATCTCTATTAATCTTCCTAGTAATAACACCACTCTTCTCATTCTTACGAATAATTTGTCTAGTTTTAGATTCCATATCTTTCATAACATCATCAATAGAACGGTTATATGTATCAATAGAATGCATCCATCTAGGTTGTAACGTATCTTGTAATAAATTAAAACCAAAATGTTTATAACCACATTCAATTAAGTTATTAAAAGCTTCTATATTATCCATACCATCTAAAACAACATCACCATTATTATCATGTTCTTGAAAATTAACATAAGGATCAATCTTCATAAATATTGCTTTTTTACTCTTTGCAAATTTTTTCAAAAGAGAAGTAAAAGTACTAAGAACATCCTTTTTACTATAATCAATTAAAAAACCTCTAGGAGCATAAAACATATTCTTCCCAACAATAGGAAGACTCTTTGAAAGAATCAAAGAAGCTCCTATTATTTTATTATTTTCTTTAAGAGCCACATAATAACTCTTCCACCCATTTTTACTCTTTAATAAAGCCCATTCTTTAGTCTGATAAAAAGTAACTTGTGGATGTTTTAAGGCATACTTAGTAAACTCACTCTCTGTAATTTCTAAAAACTCCATAATTCCTCCTATTTATCTCTTAAAACAGCATTATATTTATTAACTACCGCATCAATAGCTTTATTAAAATTATTCATTACTTCTTCTTCTACTAATGTTCTATCAGTTGATTGAAATAACAAAGTAAAAGCCATTGATTTCTTATCATTATCAATATTAACACCTTCATATACATCAAAAACATCAACATCAACTAAAGTCTTATCAGTAGACTTTTTAATTGTTTTAATAATATCACCCGCTTCAACATCACGATTAACTATAAACGCCATATCTTTAGAAACACTAGGATATTTACTAACTTCTTTATACTTTACACCTCTAACTTTTAAAGTTTGCAATAATGTTAAATCTAACTCACCAAGAATAACTTTCTCTTTTCTAAAAGCAGGATGTATAAGACCAAAGTAACCAATATCTTTATTATCTATTAAAATAGAAGCACTAGCCTTAGGATGCATCTCTTTAGGAAAATTATTACTAGTTGAGAATACATATCTTCCTTCTAAACCTAAATAATTTAATAATTGTTCTATTTTAGACTTAATAATATAAAAATCATATTCTAATTTAATTCCTTGCCAACTAGAACTTAAATAAGTACCTAGGGCTAAAAAAGAAAGTTTCATAACTTCATCGTACTCTTCACTCTTACTATAAATATTACTAACTTCATAGATTGCTATATCTTTAGTATTACGAGCCATATTATAATCCATCACCTTAAGTAATGAAGGAAGTACACTTTGTCTTAAAATAGCTTTATCATTACTCATAGGACTAAGTAGTGAAACAGTATTAGAAAAATTATAATCAAATAACTTACTTTCTGCTTCATTAATTAAGTTATAAGTTCTAACTTCACTAAAACCTAAAGTTCTCATATATTTACTAACTTGTTTACGATATTTAATATTAGGAGCATATTCTCCCCTTTTAATATCCACTTTAGGCATCTTTGCAACGATGTTATCGTATCCATATAAAGCTCCTATTTCTTCAATTATATCTTGAGCAATAGAAACATCCATTCTACGGTTAGGTATAATAACAGTATATACACCATCTACTAAGTTATAAGAAAAACCTAATCTGTCTAGAGTAGATGAAATGTCAGTACTAGTCAAACTAAGACCTAATACTTGATTAATCTTATCAATAGAAACAACTGCTTCTTTGATACCTTTATTTACTTTATCATAAGTAACTTCACCATCAACAATAGTAGCAGAAGCATATTTTTCTAATAAGTAACAAGCACGATCAATTGCAAGGCGAGTATATTCATAGTTTAAAATTTTCTCATTTCTTAAACTAGATTCACTTCTTAATTCATGTCTAATTGAAGTATAACGAACGTTATAAGGATTAAAAATAGCACTTTCAATTAGAATGTTCTTAGTAGAATCAATAACTTCAGTAGAAAGCCCTCCCATAACACCAGCAAGTGCAATAGGACCTTCTTCATTAGCAATAACTATATCAGCCTCATCAAGTACACGCTCCTTAGAATCTAAAGTAGTGATAACTTCATTTTCATGTGGCATACGCACAATTATCTTCTTACCTACTTTATCATAATCAAAGAAATGTAAAGGTTGTCCATACTCAAGCATTATATAATTACTAATATCAACAACATTATTAATAGGTCTAATATCATTACATAATAATCTATTTTTAATAAAGTCAGGTGATTCACCAATTACTACATCTTTAACTAAACGAGAACGATACATCGTACAGTTATTAGTTTGAATATCAAGTTCAATAAAATCACCAGATTTAGAAGTAGAAACAACTTCAGGTAACACAATTTCCTCTTCTATAACTGCCCCAGTTTGATAAGCAAAACCTAAATAACTAAGACAATCATTACGATTAGGATTAAGATCTAACTCCCAAACAGAATCATCTAAATTAAGATATTTATTAGCATCACTTCCAACAACAACATCCTCTTCTATAATATGAATACCCTTATCATAATTAGATTCCCTATCTTCAAGACCTAACTCAAATAAAGCACAAATCATCCCATTAGACTCAACACCACGAATAGAAGTCTTCTTGATCGTAAAATCCCCTGGTAGGGTAACACCAGATTTAGCTACTATGACATTTATTCCCTTCTTAACATTAGACGCACCACATACAATTTGTAATACTTCATCTTTAACATCAACTTCAGTAACATTTAAATGATCTGAATCAGGATGCTTTTCACATTTAAGTACTTTTCCAATTACTAA
>CAYJHI010000076.1:0-3325 GCA_964370085.1 uncultured Muribaculaceae bacterium
TAATTTATTAAGATGGGAGAACTAGATTATGATATTAAGAAAACCATATGCTTTTTTAATTAAACATTTTAAGAAGTTGCACTTACTATTATTAGGATTAGCCATTTTTATCTTTTATAAAACAACAACTTTATCTTCATTTGTAAGTGAGTATTTAAAGTTTTTCTCATACGATGAAAGTACCGAACCAATTAGTAATTTTATTGATGCTAATTTTTATATAGTAATTTTCTTAATAATACTAATAACAGGATTCTTAATATATATGCTTACTTTTAAAAAGAAACCTAAGTTAGTCTATTATTTTGTTTTAATAACATACATCGGTGTTTTTGTTACCTTTATGTTAGTCAATGGTTTCTTCTATGATATTGCTGAACAATCAGGTTCACAAGTAGCACTTGCCTACAGTGATTTATTATTTATCTTTACTTTACCACAATATCTAATTATGCTTTTATTTTTAATAAGAACAATCGGATTGGATTTAAAGAAGTTTGGCTTCCAAAAAGATGAAGAGTTTTTAGCAATAGAACATGCTGATAATGAAGAAGTGGAAGTAGCAGTTGAAATAGATAAAGAAAAACTTAAACGAAATTTCAAGAAAAGACTTCGTGAAATGAAATATGTTTATCAAGAGTATAAGTTTATCGTTAATATTGTAATAACTGTTATTTCACTAACTACATTTGGTTTAGTCGCATTATATATATATAATGTAACTTTAGTATATCAACAAGGTGATATTATAGATGCTAATGGTTATCAAATAAGAATTAATGAAAGTTATTTAACTTCAACCAATTTAGAACAAGAATTAATATTAGAAGAAACATCAAATAATACTTTTCTAATTATGAATTTAACAGTAAAAAACAATAGTAGTTCAAGAAAACTAAATGCTGATATGTTTCGTATTGTTAACTCCACGAATGCTTATGAACCAACTTTTAAATATGATAAAAACTTTTCTGACCTAGGAAAAGGTTATAGTAGTAATGAAATGCTAAATGGTGAAGAAAGAACTTTTGTTCTTATATATGAAGTTCCTAAAAATTTAGAAATGGAAAACTTTGTTTTGTATTATCAAGATGCTGTTACCACTCAAGATATTGAAATAAGAAAAATAGAACTTAGTATTACTGACTTAGAAGAAATAGAAGTTGTTGATACCAAAAAGATACAAGAAGAAATGACAATGGAGTTAACTAAAGGACAAGAAGATAATATTATAATTGATAGTTACAATCTAAATCAAACAGTTAGTTATTACAAAAGAGAATGTAGTAGTGGGATATGTGGTATAACAACCAATTATTTAACAGCAACTGAAGGGTATGTTTACCTACATTATACTTACTTATCAGATACATTAGAGACAGAAGAATTAATTGAATATACCGATGAAAGAGCTAAATTAGTTTATATAAGTGAAACAAATGAAGAAAAAACATTTAGTATAAATAGTGTTTATGACCGAACTTACAATGGTGAAAATATATATATAGAAGTACCAGAAGAAGTACAAAGAGCCACTCAAATTACCTTAGTATATACTTTGCGTAATAAAGAGTATGAATATATTTTGTTAGGAGAATAAAATGAAAGAGTTTATTAAAAAGAACAAAAGAAAAATCCAAATAATAGCAGTTGCCCTAATAGTATTAGCACTTGTATATTATTTCATAATCGATGTAATATTAATCTTTTCTGCACAAGAAAAAACAATGCGTGAAGCAGCAGAGAAATATTATGAAACAACACCAAGAGAGTTAAAAGAAGAAGGTGTTTCTACCATAAGTCTTCAAAAGTTATATGATGAAGAGTGGATAACAGAAAGTATGTATACACCACATACAACACAGTTATGTAATGCTGAAACCTCATGGGTAAAAGTAAGAAAAGAGAATGATGAATATAAATATTATGTTTATTTAGAGTGTGGCGATATCAGATCAAATGTTGACTATCAAGGACCTGAAATAACTTTGAATGGTAAAGATGAAATTACTATTGATTTAGGCGGAACATACGAAGAAGAAGGTGTTAAAAAAGTAGTTGATAACGTTGATGGTGAGTTAAAAATAGAAGATGTTAAAGTGACTCATAATATTGATACATCTGTGATTGGTATATATGAAGTTAAATACACTATTAAAGATAGTCTAGATAATCAAACAACTGTTATTAGAACAGTTAATGTTGCAGAGTCATTAGCATCTATTATTAAAACAGATACACAAGATAAGAATTATTATCAAGGAGATAAAGTAAATAATTATGTTTTATTCTCAGGTAACCTATTTCAAATAGTTAGTATGAATGACGAATCTATCAAACTAATAGCGGCAGAACAAATAAGTTATGTTGACTATACGACAGAAAAATTCACTTTTGAAGATAGTACTGTTCAAAAATGGTTAAATGATTATTATTATGAACATATTAGTGAAGAGTCAAAAGAATATATGGTTCCTAGTACATATTGTATAGATAAAATAGATATTGATAATCCAATAAATACTAGTTGTAATGAATACACAAAAGAAAAATATAACGTAGGTTTGATTGCAGTAGATGAGTTTAATCGCTCGCTATTAGAAGATGGATTTAGTACTTATCTTCAAAATGATAGTTTTGGTTGGTTAATCAACTTATCAACGGATAACTTGGCAGTTTATAACTCTAAATATTTTAATGCTACAAGAGATAATAATTATAGAGATGATGCCAGAGAAGATAATGGCGGACAACTATTAGGGGTGAAACCAGTTATTACTATTAAAAATAATGTAGTAGTAGTAGATGGAGTTGGAACACCAGAATCACCTTATAAATTAGAAGACTATACCTATGGAGAATCAGGACAACTTCTAAACAGTAGGTTAACAGGAGAGTATCTTGAATACTCAGATTATTTATTTAGAATAAAAGAAGTTAATGAAGATGGAAGTATTAATATTATCCAACAAGATGCTATAAAAACCAATGAAGGACAGGTTTTAATTAGTTATAATTCAGAAGATAGTCTAAAAGTATATAATCCTAACGAAACTGGTAATGTTGCATATATAATAGAAAATGATACAGATAATTACTTTAAAACAGATTTATTAGTAAAAAAGGATTATGAAGTTATAGTATATAACAATAAAGCGTCATATGGAGAAGGGACGATTAAAACTTATAATCTTATGTTTTCAGCACCTAGTATGTTTGATATGTATTCAGCCCAAGATGTATCAATAGGGACAGATGAATATTGGTTAAGTGAAACCTCTAAAGAAGAAGGAAGAAAATATGCTAGTGTCTATGAAGGGAATAT
>CAYJHI010000077.1:0-3306 GCA_964370085.1 uncultured Muribaculaceae bacterium
TCTTAAACAGTACTAATTATAACAAAAATAAGACTAAATAGCAAACAAAAAGAAGTAAAACTACTCCTCTAATAAACAAATATATTTTTCTAACTCCAATATTTCATAATCTAAAATTAAATTAGTCATCAAACTACTATCTTCCTCTTTATCATATTTCTTAAATGCATCATAGTATTTAATTTTATCAAGACTTTTAATATTTATCGGTAACAAACCATTTTTCATAAGTTCAAAATTAATAATTAATCTTCCAGTTCGACCATTACCATCTATAAAAGGATGTATTCTTTCAAACTTTAAATGAAATAGGCTTATTTTTTCAATCAAAGAAAGTTCTAATTTATTATATTCCTCTATTAATCTCTCCATACTTGGTTTAATCATATAAGGTTGTTCTAACAAAACATCACTACCAACTATAGTAACAGGAATACTTCTATATTTCCCCTTATCCTGAACTCTACTCATTAAAACTAAACTATGTATATTAAGTATTTCATTTTCACTTAGGTTTTTCTTTTCTTTAATTAAATCAAGTAAATAATAAAAAGCTTCTTTATGACCAATCGCATCTAGATGATAATTCAAAGGTTTTTCTTCTATAGTCACATTTTCTTTTAAAACTAATGCTGTTTCATCAAGTGTCAATGTACTACCCTCAATAGCATTACTATCATAAGTATATTCAATCATAAAATTTTCGTTAAGTTTATCTATTTCACCTTCAGTTAAAGGTCTTAATGAAACTAATTTTTTCTTTAACAATTCTAACTTTTCTAGTTTTTCAGTCATAAAATATACCTCTCTTAAACAGCCTAATTATAGCAAAAAGAAAAAGAAATAGCAAATAAAAAAGAAGATTAAACTACTCAATCTTCTCCTATTAATATTAAGCAATATCTAATCCTTCTATTCCATATAATGGTAGTGATTGTTGTTTCGTCTGATACTCTTCTTCACTAAACTTAAACTTATCATAAACTAATTGTTTTTCTTTCTCAGTTAATGAACTACCATTATTTTTAATATAACTATTCAAAACAGATAAATAATCCTCATAAGTACCATCACACATATACTTCTCAACTACAACTTCTTTTTGATAATAATAATCTTTTATTCTATTATCTCTTTTAGCATATACTTCTATTAAACCTTTTTCTGTTTTAACAACTATCTTAGTCATATCAATCATATCTTCATCTAAAAAACCGTATTTATCATACACTTCAGGCACTAATACATCTTCTATTACACCTTTAAACTTCTCTATTACTTTCATATTTCACCTACAAATCATATACTTTTTTTATAGCAAGAGTTGATTTTTCTTTAATAACTATTAATTTAGCATACACTTCATTTAAAAAATCTGTATTTTGAAAATTATTACTATCTACAGTTTCATCACTAATAGAAGTAAATACTCTAATCATTTCATCAAGTTGTTCTACTATTTCTTCTTTTTTAGAATATTCATCTAACTCACTAAAAGCAGTTATTAAATTATTATAATTTTGATCCATTTCCATTCCCCTTTTCTTTATTAGAAATCATTTCAGCCAACTTAGTAAAATCACAAGAAGCATTATGTTCTTCTTTAGCTACCTTTAATGCAAGATGTTTTTGTAATTGTTTACATTGTGAAACCAATTGAATACTTAGTTTTTCTGTCTCAGACATCTCTTCTAAATCTTTATCAGCCGCACCAAAAGCAGTACTAAATACTTGCTCTCTTTTGTTCTTATTAGAAATAAAAGTATAATTTGGATTTTGTTTATTTTCTCCATCTATTTTTATATTTTTTACTATTTTTCCAGTTTCTCGCAATTCATCTACTCCATTTTGAAGATTTGTTTTAAATTCTTCTGCATCTGCTTGTGCTTTTTGTTCATCAGTCCAAAAATAGCTATCTTTAGTAACAAGTTCTATTGCATCTTCATTTCCATCTTCTGCTGCTTTTAATATCTCCTCTTTCTTTTCTTTCTTAAAAGTATAATTGGGATTTGTTTTGTTTTCTCCATCTATTTTAATATTTACTTCAATTTTCCCTTTTTCTCGGAATTCATCTACTGCATTTTGAAGATCAGCTTGTAGTTTTTGTTCATCAGTCCAAAAAAATCTATCATTAGTAACAAGTTCTATTGCTAGTTCATTTCCATTTTCTGCTGCTTTTAATATTTTCTCTTTGTGGTATTGCATATAATTATAATTGGGAGTAGAATTATTTTTCCCATCTATTTTAATATATTTTACTATTTCTCCTTTTTCTCGTAATTCATATGCTAGATTTTGAAGGGCAGTTTTAAATTCTTCCGCATCTGCTTGTGCTTTTTGTTCATCAGTCCAAAAATATTCATCTTTAGTAACAAGTTCTATTGCATCTTTATTGCCATTTTCTGCTAATTTTAATATCTTCTCTTTGTGAATTTGCTTGAAAACATAATTGGGATTAGGCTTATTTTTTCCATCTATTTTTATTGTGCTGTCTATTTTACCTTTTCTTAGGAATTCATCTACCGCACTTTGAAAATTTATTTTAAATTCTTCCGCATCTGCTTGTGCTTTTTGTTCATCAGTCCTAAAATATTCGTCTTTAGCAACAAATTCTATTGCATCTTCATTTCCATCTACTGCTGCTTTTAAAATTTCATTTTTCTTGTTTCTCCTGAAAGTATAATTGGGATTATCTTTATTTTTTCCATCTATTTCTATTTTTACCTCTATTTTTCCTTTTTCTCGGAATTCAGCTGCTGCATTTTGAAGACTCTTTTGAAATATTTGTTCGTCAGTCCAAAAATATTCATCTTTAGTAACAAGTTCTTTCGCATCTTCATTTCCATCTTCTGCAGCTTTTAATATCTTCTCTTTGTGGGCTGTCATAAATCGATAAGATTTAGTTGCTTTATTCGTACCTTCAATTGTACGAGCTATTTCTCCAGTTTCTTGGAATTCCTTAATTAGTTTACTTAATTTAAATTCAAAAGTATCTACATTATTACGATAACTTTTTATTTCATTAATCGCATCAAGAATATTAATTATTTCGTCACTTAAACCAAACTTGATTCCAATATTTTGATTAAATTGATCTTCATTAGTAAAAGATAACTCATCTTCAAAATTAATATTTTTTTCATCTTTAGATTTCTCTATTTTTTCTTTTCTTTTCTCAACAACTTTTTGTGATAACTTATACATATTATTAATATTACCCATTAAGTCAATTACAACTGGCGATTTAATAGTATTGTTTTCTCTTTCATTATCACTTTTCTTTTTAACAGCTAAACTTCTTCCTAA
>CAYJHI010000078.1:0-3281 GCA_964370085.1 uncultured Muribaculaceae bacterium
ATACAGAAACAAGTAGTAATTATAATATAGTAGAGTCAGGTAATTTAGAAATAGCATTTGATCATACAGAGGATGGTATAGGAAATGTTTTAAGTTTAAATAATGCTTATCCTATGAGTGATAGTGATGGTTTATTACAAACAGGATATACGTTTAAAGTAACTAATACAGGAACATTAGATAGTGATTATAGTGTTAAAATATTAGATGATGAAGGAATGATAGAAGCAGATGGATGTGCCTCTAATTTATTAGATAAGAGTAAGATAAAAGTTAGTATAGATGGAAGTACACCAGTACTGCTTAGTAGTTTAGAAGCAAGTAATTGGGTAATACAAACAGGTAAGTTAAAGACAAATGAAGTAGTAACACATACAATTAGAATGTGGATTGATATTAACAGTGGAAATGAAGTATTAGGAAAACATTATCATGGAAAGATATTAGTAACAGCAACAAATGATGAGCCACCAACACCAACAAGTGAATCATGTTTTACATTTGCATCAGGAACAATAACAGATTATTCTAATGATCCTAGTTGTCCAAAAGATGTAGTGATACCAGATACAATAAATGGGGAAGCAGTAACAACAATAGGAAATCAATCATTTGATAATTTAGCGTTAACTAGTGTTGTTATACCTGAAGGTGTTAAGCTTATAGGTATGGCTGCTTTCTTAGGGAACGACTTAACAGAAATTGAGTTTCCTTCGAGTGTAACTTCGCTAGGTTCTATGTCTTTTATAAATAATAATTTAGAAGAAGTTATAATTCCTTCTAATATATCTATAATTGGCTCTCGATCTTTTGAAAATAATCAGCTCACGTCAATTGTGTTAGAAGAAGGAGTGGAAAAAATAAACTATGATGCTTTTAGATATAATCGATTAACAAGTATTATAATACCTTCTACTATTATAAGTTTACATAACAATAGTTTTGCTTCTAATGAATTAACAAGTATTACAATCACTGATGGTGCAACTGGTATAATGGGAGGAGCCTTTGTTAATAATAAAATGGCAGATGAAGAAGCTTTTATTTATGATATAAAAAGTGATGGTACAATTGACTATACAACGCTAAATTCATATGCTGGTGCAAAGAAAGAAGGAATAGTTATTCCTAACAATGTTGTGACATTAAAAAGCGAGTCTTTTTCTTCCTCTGACATTGTAAGTGTAATTATACCTGATAGTGTCATAACAATAGAAGGAGAGACATTTTTTGATAATTACTTATCTGAAATAGTAATTCCTAATAGTGTTACATCTATAGGTTATTACGCTTTTGCATATAATTATTATCTTAGTTCTATTAGAGTATTAGGAAAATCATCTGAGTCTGAATTTACTTCTTTAGGTAGTGAATGGAATGGTGGAGTCGAGGTTACTTATATACCTTAAAAGATAATTATTTATCTTTTTTTTTATTTGTGTTATACTATTTTTATAAGATAAAAAGGAGTTTCTATGAAAGAGAAAAAAGAAAGAGAATATAAAACTTCTCCTGTATTAGTAGTTATCGTTATTATTTTGCTTATTATTTTAGGGGTGGCACCTATGGTTTTAAGAATGGTTATTCCTAAGGAAGTTGAACCTGTCTACACTGATACTTATACATCGCTAATGTGTACTAAGACGTTGTCGGATAGTCCTTATACTAGTATTAAGGCTACTACTACTTATCATAATGAGGATTTAACTAAACTAGTTGTTACATATGTTTATAACAGCGAGTTTACTTCTGCTGTTGAAAATAATACAACTTTGTTACCAGAAGGTTCTGAGATTCCTCTTAATGAGGATGGTATAATTATTAAAACAGAAGAAACGCAAATTGTTTATGATATTCCTGCTAATAATATTATTGGAAGTGCTAATCAATATTTGGCTAATCTTGCTAATGGTGTTGATGCACAACAATCTAAATTTGAAACAGATGGATATATTTGTAATAAAGTAACTGGCTAAATGCTGGTTTTTTTTATTATGCAATTATTTACTTCTAACATATAAATACTATGAGAGTATCTGTTAGGAGGGATAAAAATGGATATTTTAGTGTCAGAAAAACTATTAGATTTAATTATGATAAGTATTACGTTTTCTATTATATTAATGGCTATTGTTCAAAAATTTAAGACACTTGATTTTATAAAGGCAGGGTGGCAAGTATGGATTATTAACTTTTGTCTTAGCTTTGCCGTAGGTATACCGTTTTGTATAACTTTTTACTCGCTTAATGTTATAGATGGTATATGGGTTAGTTTATTTGGTTTTGTGGGTGCTGCTGGTATATATGAGGCTTTGAAACAACAAAATATTATTAATTATACACCTAAGTCTTCTTTAGTTAATAAAAAGACTATTCCTATTGAGAATGAGATTAAGAGGGATGACTTATGATAATATTAGGTAGTGATAGAGTTGTTACTCAAGATTATGTTGCCCATAAGACAGCGGAGGATTACTCAGGTGTTCATAAGGGTATTGTTAAATTTAATGGTAGTGGTAGAGTTATAAGAGTTGTAAATAAATATGTTTCTCATGAGGATAGTATTAACTACTATGATTTTACTACTAATCAATATCGTTATAAGGATGGTGACTATTATAACTGTGTATCTATAACAGGTAAAACAGTACGATTTAAAAATGATGAATTAGGTGGTAATTGTGTTGTTATAGAAGGATATATTGGTAATGATAAATATACAATAGGTATATATCATATGGATCAGGTTTTAGTTAATGTAGGTGACGTTGTAAATAGTGATACAATAGTAGGTTATCAAGGTAATACAGGATTAGTAGTATCTTCAAAAGCAAGAACTGATCCTACATATGGAACACATCTACACGTAGAAGTTAAAAAAGGTAGTTCTTTTGTTAATCCTAGAGACTTTGCTATAGGCAACAAAGTGATTGTCTATCAAGAACAAACTAATAAAAGAGATACCTCTGTTAATCAGTTAAGTATCCTAGTAGATAGTATTCGTATTAGAAGTGATGCTAATGTTTCTTCGTTGATATTGGGTAATGTATATATGAATGAAATTTATACTATTATAGATATGTTAGAAGATGCTAGTTATACTTGGTATAAAATTATGACCAGTACTAATATTTCAGGCTTTATTGCAGCATCTAAAACTGATAAATGGATTGAAATTTATAATGCCAGTATTTTACCAGAACCAGAACCAGAGCCTGTTCCTACACCTACACCTGTAGATCCTACTGCTACTTTAGAGAAAGTGTTTGTGTGTGAAAAAG
>CAYJHI010000079.1:0-3157 GCA_964370085.1 uncultured Muribaculaceae bacterium
GCACGATATTTAAATTTAGTATTCATATTATTTCCCTTCCTTATTAAAGAATTCATACATTATATATTTATAGTTTAAACTGAAGTAGATTATTATTCCTAGTAATATTTGACTTATTAATTTGGCATAAACATTTGAAATTAGCAATCCTATTAGATAGATTGATATTGCCATAATACTTCCTTTTATTATTGTTATAATTAAATCCTTTAACATTTTTTTGTAATTCACTTCTTTTCTTGTTTTAATTGTTTGGTAAAGCATTATAACTGCCTCTGTTGATAACGTTCCAATACATGCCCCATATACACCATACAAATTTATTAAAATTAGATTTAGAATTAAATTTATAACGGCCCCTATAATAGTAGCTGTAACATATATAGTTTCTTTATTGTGTGGTATTAAATAACTATTTCTAACTGTACTAGCAATTGCAGAAAATAATATAGTTGGTATGATTAATCTTATAATATCTGCTGTTTTGGTAAATTCAGGTCCAAAAAACACTATCGTAAAATCATTTGCTATTACAAATAACCCAAATGCAAGCGGCAGTACAAAAGTGAAGGTCATTTTAAAGTTTTGCGTTATTTTTTCCTTTAGTTCTTTTTTTGAAACTTTACTCATATATGGCAACATTACAGTACCGATGGCAACAACAATCATTATTGGAATTGTTACTATTTTTTCGGCACTATCATAATTACTTAGGTCTATAGTGGTTGTTATCGAACCTATCATGATTTTATCCATAATTCGATAAATGCTGTATGCTATAGTTGGTATAAACAAAATCAAAACCGGCTTTAAATGGATGTATATATCAAATAAATTCACCTTGACGAATTTAATATATCTTTTTAAATGTAACCACATATATATTTGACTGATAAAGGTACTCACACTCATGATTATGATATATAAAATCAAGTCATTTTCAGTTTTGACTAGAATAAATATACTTATAGTTGATAGAATTTTTATTATTATATTTCGACTTATTGCTAGTTTAAATTCTTCTATTCCAAAGAAAAACCAGTTAATATCAAAAATTACTGATAGTAAAAAAATCCCCTGTATCGTCAGTACTAATTTGTACTCATTGTCAGCAACAAATATAAAAATTATATATAATATGATGCTAATGAATGATAATATTAATTGGAGCAAATAGATAGAAGTGAATTTTTGAGATTTATCAATTGCCTTAGAAATTTCTCTAGTACCATAATTGTTAATACCTAGTAGGGCAAATAACATAAAATAACATACTATTGAATATGTATAAGAATAAATACCAATATTTTCTACTCCTAATATTCGTGATATATAAGGTGTAATTATTAACGGAAATACTATAGCAAGAGCTTGATATAAAATATTATATAGAAAGTTCTTGTTAGTCGTTTTCATATTTTTTCACCACTTGTTCAGATAGATATTCTTTTGATATCTTTTGCATTTTCTTCAATCTATTTTCATATCGATGGTAATTTACTTCTTTTAGGTAATTGAAGTTATCATCAAATCGATATGGTATCAATCGATCTGTCAGTGCCAGAATATCTACTAATGTTTGAACACGATCATCGTTTTCATACATTCCATGATTTTTAATTACAAAGAAATTTTTACGATAAATACTTGAAAAGATTGTTCCATGAAAAGATGTTGTTAAAACTAATTTTGCTTGTTTAATTAGATTAAGATAAACACTTGGATCTTCATATTCAGGTAATTTAAATCCGAATTTTTTAATACCTTTTAAATAAAATGATTTTGTACTCCAAGCAATTACTGGTAATTCGTACTTATCAGAAATTTGTTTAACAAACTTACAAATATCTTTATCAAAAGATGGACAATATAAGAAAATATATTCTTCATCAATAACTTTTTTATCACGTATTTCCTCATAATCTTTTTCTTTTAATAATAATGTTGGATCAAGAAGAACTGGTACTTTTTTATTCAATAGTTCTTTTAACCATGTCTGTCCATTTTTTTCTCTAATTGATAGGGCGTCAAATTTTTCTAAATAATTTTTGTACTTATTAATATCCTTAACATGAGTTTCTAGTCTTCTTGCACCAAAACTTGGTGCATAGGCAACTTTTCTTGCTTTTGTTACCCAGTTTAAGAAATAAGCATCGTCACCATCTTTTATAGTAGTATTCCATATTTGATCCGATCCAGCAATTACGGTGTGATAGTTATCTTTTATTTCGTTACTAGTTTGATACTTTGATGATAGTAAATAGTTTTTGTTTTTAAACTCTTCATATTTATGATTATTATATTTTATTTGTTTGCGATGTGGTAAAATGACAAGATTCTTTTTAACGTTTTTGACTGTATTATTTTTGTTAAAAACTGAATATAATTCTTGTTGTCCATGATTAGAAAAATTGATTACTTCTACGTTAATGTCTTGTTTTTCTATATATTTAAACAGAGCATAAGTTTCTAACATTGATCCACAATTGTAAGAATTATGGAATGTTATAATACCAACTTTTTTCATTTTATTCACCTCACATCTTTGTAAATTCTAATGGCTGTTTTTGTTTTCTTTTAGTCATTAGAATTAAGTCTATTACTTTGTATAATCTTAATTTTAATAAGTATAAAATTAACTTTCTTTTTTTACTCTCATTACTTGTGTCAATTAATTTATGATACTCACTATATAAAATTTGATAATATTTTTTCTTTTGTTGATAATTTTTTAAATAACTTATCTTAATAGCAATTGTTATAACTGCTGTGTTAGTTATATACTTGATTATTTTTTCTCTTTGAAGTTTTGCAACATTATTTTTCTTTAATGTAATTATTAATTCATTTCGAAATAACTTATCTGATGAAAATATTCTTTCATTAAAGGTATTAGTCGCAGACGTTTGATTGTATCGATAATTATAAATGCTTGTACTTATAAAATTATATTTGTTAGTTTTCAACATAGCTTCGATATTAAACAACATATCTTCTCCATGAATAATCTTCTCTTTAAAATTTATTTTCTTTTGTTTTAGAAACGAAGTTCTATATATTTTAGACCACACTGCAGCATAATTACCTTTAGTTTGTTTCATTCCTACGGTTCTTTCTAATAGCTCTATTATATTGTTTGTATTATCAGATTCATTTG
>CAYJHI010000080.1:0-3065 GCA_964370085.1 uncultured Muribaculaceae bacterium
GGAATGATAGAAGCAGATGGATGTGCCTCTAATTTATTAGATAAGAGTAAAATAAAAGTTAGTATAGATGGAAGTACACCAGTACTGCTTAGTAGTTTAGAAGCAAGTAATTGGGTAATACAAACAGGTAAGTTAAAGACAAATGAAGTAGTAACACATACAATTAGAATGTGGATTGATATTAACAGTGGAAATGAAGTATTAGGAAAACATTATCATGGAAAAATATTAGTAACTGCAACAAATGATGAACCACCAATACCGACAGATGAATCATGTTTTACGTTTGCATCTGGAACAATAACAGGATACTCATCAGATCCTAGTTGTCCAAAAGATGTAGTGATACCAGAGACAATTAATGGAGAAGCAGTAACAGAGATAGGTGAAATGGCTTTTGGTTATATGTCTATAGATATGGACTCAGGTAGTCCAATTATAAATCCTAATTATGTACCTATAACAGGAGTAGTGATACCTGATAGTGTTATAGAGATAGGCAATGGTGCATTTGCAGGCGAAGTTGATTATGATACAGGAGAAGCAAAAGGAATATTAGCTTCTGTAGTTATAGGAAGTGGTGTTACAACAATAGAGGGTAGTGCGTTTTCAAATAATCAATTAACAGAAGTAGTGATACCTGATAGTGTTACAACATTAGAGCTTGGTGTGTTTTCAAATAATCAATTAACAGAAGTAGTGATACCTGACAGTGTTATAACAATAGGGAATTTTGCGTTTTCAGATAATCAATTGACAAAAGTTATGATAGGAAATAGTGTCACAACAATAGGAAATTATGTTTTTGCTCGTAATCAATTAACAAAAATATTAATACCTGATAGTGTCACAATAATAGGTGCCTCTGCTTTTTATAATAATCAATTAACAGAAGTAGTGATACCTGACAGTGTTATAACAATAGGAAATGGTGCTTTTTACGAAAATCAATTAACAGAAGTGGTGATACCTAATAGTGTTACTTCAATAGGAAATGATACTTTTCGAAAAAATCAATTAACAGAAGTAGTGATTCCTAATAGTGTTATAACAATAGGAGCTTATGCCTTTACCAATAATCAATTAACAGAAGTGGTGATACCTAATAGTGTTACTTCAATAGGATATTTTGCTTTTGATAGTAATCAATTAGCAGAAGTAGTAATTGGTAATGGTGTAACAACAATAGGGAATAGTGTTTTTTCTAATAATCCTTTGAATACTATTAGAATATTAGGCAAGAGTTCTGCTACTGACTTTGTTTCTTTGGGACTTTATTGGAATGGTACTTGTACTAATATTATATATGAACCTTAGGCTCTTTTTGGGCCTTTTTTGTTGTATTCTTTTTCTTTTTATGTAATAATAAATTAAGTTTGAATAGGAGGTATGTTTATGGATAATAATATTATTAATGTTGTTAGAAGTAAGAGTGATATTGTCGATGTTATCTCTGAACGTCTTCCTTTGGTACAGAAGGGTAAAAATTATTTTGGGGTATGTCCTTTTCATGATGATACTAATCCTTCGATGAGTGTTTCTAAAGAGAAGCAAATTTATCGTTGTTTCTCTTGTGGGGCGACTGGTAATGTCTTTAATTTCATTATGGATTATGAACGTATGTCTTTTAGAGAGGCTCTTTTATATCTTGCTAATAAACAGGGTGTTTCTTTAGGTAATTTTAGTACTAAGAGTAGTGTTAATCCTAATGATAAGTTTTATGATATATATTCTTTATCTTTAAAGTTTTATCAAAATAATTTACTTAGTAGTAAGGGGCATAAAGCTAAAGATTATTTACTTAATCGTGGTCTTAATGAGGATATTATTAAGAAGTTTTCTATTGGTTTATCTTTATCTGATAACTCTTTGGTTAAGTTATTAACTAATAAGACTTATGATATAGAAGTGTTAAATAAAATTGGTTTAGCTTCTACTAACTATGATTTATTTTCTAATCGTATTATGTTTCCACTACACGATATTACTGGTAAGGTAGTAGGTTTTTCTGGTCGTATATATGATAAGAGTGATAATAATAAATATCTTAATACTAAAGAGACTGTTATCTTTAAGAAGGGTCTTACTTTATATAATTATCACTTAGCTAGGGATATTGTACGTACTAAGAAGTCTGTTATTGTCATGGAAGGTTTTATGGATGTTATTAGGGCTTCTACTATAGGTGTAGATAACGTTGTTGCATTAATGGGTACTGCTTTAACTAGTGAGCAAGCATCATTACTAAAACGTTTATCTTTAAACATTATTCTTTGTTTAGATGGAGATGAAGCTGGTAGAAAAGCTACTTTAAGTATAGGTGAACAATTATTAAAACTTGGTCTTGAAGTTAAAGTAGTTACTTTAGAAGATAACTTAGATCCTGATGAATATATTGTTAAGAACGGGAAAGACCGTTTTCTTGCTAAGATAGAACAAGCCTTATTCTTTGCAGATTATAAGATGAATGTGTTAAAAACTGGGGTTAATTTTCATAATGATGAAGAGAAAGCTAAGTACTTAAACTCTGTTTTAGTAGAGGCTAGTAAGATAGAAGATGAAATAAGATTAGAAATTATCCTTAAAAATCTTGCAAAAGAGTTCGAAATAAGTTATAATACCCTAGAAAAACGTGTTATTAATGAGAAGAGTTCTAAGCCAGTTGAAGTGGTTGAATTTCAACCGAAGAGAGAAGTTAAACAGTTAGATAGATATTCTAAAGCAATGCTTACTATTTTACAACAGATGATAAACAACCCTAAAGCTATTGCGATGTATGAAAAAGAGAATATCTTTTTACCAGATGAGTTATATAGATTATGTGCTAGTGAAATAATTTATTATTATCAAATACATGGGTCTATTACACTTGCAGACTTTATTACTATTGGTGAAGAGAAACTTGAACTTAAAGATATTATTTTACAAATAACACATTTGAAGATAGAAGATGATCTTACAGAAGAAGAGTTGAGTGAGTATTTTGCAGTTATGAGGGATTATAATAAGAACTTAGAGATTAAGAGATTAACTAAGTTAATGGAAAAAGAAGTAGATCCGATTGA
>CAYJHI010000081.1:0-3043 GCA_964370085.1 uncultured Muribaculaceae bacterium
AGGAGAAAATTATGGAATTTAAAAAATTAGATAAAAATAAAATAAGTGAGGCAGAAGCAAATGTCTTTAAAACCTGGGGATCAGTTGATGATGCTCTAGATAAGCATTTAGAACAAAGAAAAGATAGTTCTAACTTTGTCTTTTATGATGGACCAGCATTTGCGAATGGTTTCCCAGGACTTCATCATATGGTATCTAAAAACTTAAAAGATATCTTTTGTAAGTATCAAGCTATGAATGGCAAAAGAGTAGTTAGAAAAATAGGTTGGGATACACATGGCTTACCAATTGAAAATCATGTAGAAAAAAAGCTAGGATTCACCACTAAAAAAGAAATAGAAGAGTTTGGTATTGATAACTTTAATAAGGAATGTCGAGCTAGTATTAGACTTAATGAAGATGCTTTTGAAAATCTTACTAATAAAATGGGACAGTTTATTGATACTAAAAATCCTTATCTAACATATAAGAATGAATACATCGAAACAGAATGGTGGATTCTAAAGAAAATGTACGATGAAGGATACTTCTATGAAGGTAATAAAGTTATGCCATATTGTCCAAGATGTGGTACAGGACTTGCCACTCATGAAGTGGCCCAAGGATATGAAGATGTAACAGTAAACAGTGTTTATGTAACTTTCAAAAAGAAAGATGAAGATGTTTATTTCTTAGTATGGACAACAACACCATGGACTCTAATTGCCAACGTTGCCCTTTGTGTTAATCCAAATGAAGATTATCAATTAGTAGAATCTAAAGGTACTAAGTTTATCATGGCTAAAAGTTTAGTAAATAAAGTACTAGGAGAAGAAGTAGAAGTATTAGATACTTTTAAAGGAACTGATTTAGAATATACTGAATATGAACAACTAATCCCATCATTAACACCAGATAAGAAAAGTTTCTATGTTACATGCGATAATTATGTAACAATGGAAGATGGAACAGGTATTGTACATATCGCTCCAGCATTTGGGGTAGACGATGCTAATGTTGTGGAAAAATATGATATAGGATTCTTAAATCCAGTTGGAAAAGATGGAACATATACAGAAGGATTATGGCAAGGTAAACTAGTTTTCGAAGCTGATATAGATATAATAACTTATTTAAAAGAAAATAATAAACTATTCAAAAAACAAAAACTGGTTCACAACTATCCACACTGTTGGCGTTGTTCTTCACCACTTTTATATTATGCTCTACCAGCTTACTACATAGCAGTTTCTAAAATGAAAGATAAATTAATTGAAGCTAATAGTAAAGTAAATTGGTATCCATCTTATGTAGGAGAAAAAAGATTTGCCAACTGGTTAGAAAATGCCAGAGACTGGAACGTTTCAAGAAGTCGTTACTGGGGAAGTCCGATTCCTTATTATACATGTGAATGTGGGCATGCTCATATGCTAGGTTCAATTGAAGAATTAAAAGAACTAGCAACTACATCAATCAATGATGAATTAGACTTACATAAACCATACATCGATGAAATAAAGATCAAATGTTCAAATTGTGGTAAAGACATGACGAGAATTCCTGATGTCTTAGATTGTTGGTTCGATTCAGGATCAATGCCTTTTGCACAGTATCATTACCCATTTGAAAACAAAGAATTATTTGAAGAGCAGTTCCCAGCAGATTTCATTTGTGAAGGAATCGATCAAACAAGAGGATGGTTCTATACATTATTAGTAATATCAACCTTTGTAATGGGAAAAGCTCCTTATAAAAATGTTTTAGTAAATGATTTATTATTGGATGCTGAAGGTAAAAAAATGAGTAAAAGTAAAGGAAATATCGTTGAACCATTTACTGCCATAGAACAGTATGGAGCAGATGCAATTAGATTTTACTTACCATATATTTCTCCAGTATGGACACCATTAAAATTTGATTTTGATGGCTTAAAAGAAATCTATTCTAAATATATATCAACATTTAAAAATGCATATTCATTCTTTGAAATGTATGCTAATGCTGATAATATTGATCCTAGAGACTATAATATTCCAGTAGAAAACAGAGAACTTATCGATAAATGGTTAATTTCTAAATTAAATAAACTAATAAAAAATGTTAATGAAGCATACTCTGAATATGATGTTAATAAAGTAACTAGACTAATAATTCCATTCTTAAACGATGATTTATCTAACTGGTATATCAGAAGTAATAGAAGAAGATTTTGGGATAGTGAATTAACTGAATCTAAAAAAGCAGTTTATTTGACAACGTATGAAGTATTAGTAGAATTATCTAAACTATGTGCACCGATTACACCATTCCTAACAGAAGAAATCTATCGCAACTTAACTAATAAAGAATCAGTACATTTAGAAGATTATCCACAAGTTAATAAAGATTTAATTAATGAGAGTGTTGAAAGACAAATGGATTTAGTAAGAGATATTTGTTCACTAGGAAGATTTGCAAGAGAAGAAGAAAACATCAAAGTAAGACAACCTATCAGTGAAATAATTATACCTCATAAAGACAAAGTTATTATTGGAAGCATTGATGATATTATAAAAGAAGAATTAAATGTAAAAAATATCAACTATGTAGAAGATATGACTACATATATGGACTATATTATTAAACCTAACTTTAGACTTGTAGGTAAAATGTTTGGTCCAAAAATAAAATTATTCCAAGAAGAGTTAACTAAACTTACAAACGAAGAGATAGAATCAATTAAAGATCGACCATTATTAATGAAAATAGATGGTGAAGATATTGAAGTAACTGAAGAAATGGTTGAAATAACAATTAAAGTTAAAGATGGTTATGCCTCTAGTAGTGATTCAAATACTTTTGTAATACTAAATACTACATTAACAGAAGAATTAATATTAGAAGGTATCTCAAGAGAATTAACTCGCAAAATACAAAGTTTAAGAAAAGAAGCTGATTTTATCATTACAGATAGAATTAATGTTTATTATTATGGAGATGAAAAAGTAGAAGAAGTAATAAATAAATTTAATGATTATATAAAGAATGAAACACTAACAGATAATATAATCAAACAAGATAATAT
>CAYJHI010000082.1:0-2933 GCA_964370085.1 uncultured Muribaculaceae bacterium
CTTTCAAATATGCTTCTAAATTATGTTTATAAAGTTCAATCATATTTACCTCCACTAAACAATTCTTTACCTTATATAATTATAACACAATAATAATAAAAAAGAAGATTAAACTACTCAATCTTCTCCTATTAATATTAAGCAATATCTAATCCTTCTATTCCATATAATGGTAGTGATTGTTGTTTCGTCTGATACTCTTCTTCACTAAACTTAAACTTATCATAAACTAATTGTTTTTCTTTTTCAATTAAAGAACTAAAAGCCGTTATTAAGTTATTATAATTTTAATTGATTTCCATTCCCCTTTTTTTTATTAGAAATCATTTCAGCTAACTTAGTAAGATCACAAGAAGCATTATGTTCTTCTTTAGCTATCTCTAATGCAAGATGTTTTTGCATTAATTCACTTTGTGAAACTAACTTAACACTTAGTTTTTCTGTTTCAGACATTTCCTCAAAATTTTTATCAGCCGCACAAAAAACAGTATCAATTATCTTTTTCTTTGCTTTTCTAATAAAAGTATAAGATGGATTAGATTTTTTCGTTCCATCTATTTCAATATACGGATTTATCACTCCTGTCTCTCGCAATTCTTTTAACGCTGTTTTGATTTTATCTTGAATTTTCTCATCTTCACTTTTAAAGTAGTCATCTTTAGTAACAAGCTCTATTGCTTCTTCATTACCTTCTTCTGCTGCAGATAATATCTCTTTTCTATGTTTTATGAAAAATTTATAAGAAGGAGTTTGCTTGCTCTTACCATTTGTTTTTGTCATTTTAATAATTGTACCGGTTTCTCGTAACTCATCTAATGCTATTTTAATTTTATCTTGAATTTTTTCGTCTCTTCTTTTCCTATTAAAATACTTTTCTTTACTTACCAGTTCCATTGCTTCTTCATTACCTTCTTCTGCTGCCTTTAAAATTTCCTTTTTATGATCAATGAAAAAGAAATAAGAAGGAGTTTGCTTTCTTTTACCATCTTCCATTATTACAAAATTTATTTTTCCAGTTTCTCGTAATTCATCTAATGCTAATTTAATTTTGTTTTGAAACTTATCGTCTTTACTCTTAAAAAACTCTTCTTTAGAAACAAGCATCATTGCCTCTTTATTTCCGTTTTCCGCTGCTTTTAATATCTTCTTTTTGTTCCCTACCATGAAACTGTAAGACTCAGTTGTTTTTAGCCTACCATTTATTTTTACAGATCGGATTATTTTACCTGTTTCTAGTAATTCACCTAACACTTCTTTAATTTTATCTTGAAATTTTTCTTCTTCATTCTTAAAATAGTCTAACTTAGTAACAAGTTCTATTGCGTCTTCATTTCCATTTTCCGCAATCTTTAATATTCTCACTCTATTCTTTTTCAAAAAATTGTAAGTCGGATTATCTTTTTTTATACCCTTTATTTTTATTTGCGATTTTATTGTTCCTGTTTCTCTAAATTCATTAATAACCTTTTTTAATCTCAAATCAAAACTATCTATATTAGCACGATAACTTTTTATTTCATTAATCGCATCAAGAATATCAATTATTTCATCACTCAAACCAAACTTAATTCCATTATTTTGATTACAATTTTCTTCATCACTTAAGGTAAAGTTACCCTTAGAACTAATACCTTTTTCATCTTTAAAGTTCCCTAGTTTTTCTTTTCTTTTCTCAACAACTTTTTGTGATAACGTATACATATTATTAATATTACCCATTAAGTCAATTACAACTGGTGGCTTAATATTATTGTTTTCTCTTTCATTATCACTTTTCTTTTTAACAGCTAAACTTCTTCCTAATTGTTGGTAATATAAAATATCAGATCTTGTTTCTCTTCCCATTATAATACCATTAATATCAGGTACATGAATTCCTTCATTATACATATCTATTGCAAACATAACTCTTAATTTATTACTAACATCTTGCATACTGTTATCACTAGCTTTATTATGATAAAAATTATAAGCAACATTTTCATTTATTTTACTATTATAAGTAGCACTGTGAACTTGATAAAACTCAACATTATTTCTTTGTTCAACACTAAGTTTTTCCATAAATGCTTCTTGCAGTTCTTTAATATCAGATCCCTTTGGACAAAAATAAATATACTTACCTGATACATCTATATTATTTTTAAATATATCAGTTTCTGTTTCCATCTTACTTATTTGTTTCTTTATATCCTGCAGTACTTCAATATATTTTGAAGCATCTGCGTCATCTAGTTCATTACTATTAATAAATTCTTCTAACTCTTTGGCTTCTTCTAATAAATATATAGGTGCTGTATGATATTCAGGTTCTGGTAATACCCCTTGAGCTATAGCATCCGCTAAATCAAATTCACTTGCCACATTTCCTTCAAAAAAAGTCTCTGCAACATTCTCTTCATCATTAGTTCCCATTCTTCTAACAGCAGTCGCAGTCATCCCAAATATTTTAGCATCCATATTATTACTAAAAATAGTTTCTAACGCTCTAGTCCATTCAGGTGCACCTATATGATGAAATTCATCAGTTATAAAAAGATCAGCTTCAACATCATTAATAGAATCATCCTTAAGTTTATTATTAGCAGTCTGATAATAAATAAATTCTATATTTTTTAAATATTTATCTTCTAATCCCATCGATACTAAATGTTCTTCTACTTGACTAGCAATTCCATTTGAAGGAGTGAAATAAACTATCTTACTATCTGGATTTTCTAATATTCGATCTTCTATTAATTTTAAAGCAACAAAAGACTTACCTGTACCTGTCGCATGAATTATACAAGCCTTTCTTTCTTCTTGAAACATTTCTTTTACTTTCAAATATGCTTCTAAATTATGTTTATAAAGTTCAATCATATTTACCTCCACTAAACAATTCTTTACCTTATATAATTATAACACAATAATAATAAAAAAGAAGATTAAAC
>CAYJHI010000083.1:0-2925 GCA_964370085.1 uncultured Muribaculaceae bacterium
TACAATTATTTGCTCATAAGACAAGTGGTGGTTCAACGTCAAACGGACGTGATTCAGCTGGTCGTAGATTAGGAGCGAAAGCATCAGATGGTGAATTTGTACAAGCCGGAAGTATTTTATATCGTCAAAGAGGTACAAAAATATTCCCAGGTGTGAATGTTCGTAGAGGAAATGATGATACTTTATATACAACAGTAGATGGTATTGTTAAATTTGAACGTTTAGGTAGAGATAAAAAACAAGCTAGCTGTTATCCAGTAGCAGAATAGTAAAAGCTTTCGTAAGAAAGTTTTTTTTATGATATAATGGATATAGGGGGAACTTATGAAAATTTTAATATCAGACTATGATGATACGCTTAGACCTCTTGTTAGAGATAGTAACAATAAGGTTGTATTAAGTAATGAAAGAACAATTACAGATGTTGATTCTTTAAATCTTAATATTACTGCAATTAAAGAGTTTAGAAGAAAAGGTAATGTTTTTGTATTATCAACTGGTAGACCTTTTGATAGTATAAAAAAAGAAATAGTTGAATATGATTTACCCGTTGACTATTTAGGATGTAGTGATGGATCGTTTCTTTTTAATAGTAAGTTAAATCTTATTGAAAGTCATTTGTTTAATAGGGAACAAGAAGAATTGATTGATGAGGTTATTTCTTCATTAAATGGGGACTTTAGTAAAGATGATTTTGGTTTAGATTTTGTTTCTCAATATCATATGGATATTACTGATATGTTAGAAAAAGATGAGTTCATAGCTAAATTTGATAAGACTTTTGCAAATGTTGAGTTTTTAGATGCTTATAGGCTTGATTTTGGTTATGTTGATTGGTTGTTAGTTAGACCGAAAAACATTACTAAGATTACTACGGGATATGATGTGTTAAAACATTATCCTAATTTAGAAAAAGATGATATAATTGCAATAGGGGATGGTGCGAATGATGTTCCGATGTTAGAAGAATTTAATGGTTATACACTTGAACATTCGACAAGTAAAGTTAAAAAAATATGTAAAAATAGAGTAGTTAGTTCTGTTAGAGAATTAGTTAGTAGAATATAGAGGTGTTAATATGTTTGTAGATGAGGTCATATTAAAAGTAGAAGCAGGTGATGGTGGAGACGGTTGTACTGCTTTTAGAAGAGAGAAATATATACCATTAGGAGGTCCTTTTGGTGGTAATGGTGGTAGTGGTTCTGATATTATTTTTCAAGTAGATACAGGATTACATACTTTACTGGATCTTCGTTATCAAAAGATAATTAAAGGTAAAAAAGGAGAGAATGGTAAAGGTAAGACACAACATGGTTCTAATAGTGAGGATGTTATTGTTAAGGTTCCTCAGGGTACTGTTGTGACTGATAATGATACTGGTTTAATACTAGCAGATTTAAAACAAAAAGATGATAGAGTTGTAGTTGCAACAGGTGGTCGAGGAGGTCGTGGTAATGCGGCTTTTAAAACTCATAGTAATACTGCTCCTAACTTTTCTGAAAATGGGGAACCTGGAGAAGATAAGACTTTAAAAGTTGAACTTAAGATGCTTGCAGATGTTGGTCTTGTAGGTTTTCCTAGTGTTGGTAAGAGTACTTTTATTTCGATGGTATCAAAAGCTAAACCTAAGATTGCTGCTTATCACTTTACAACTTTAACACCTAATTTAGGAGTTGTTAAAGCTAGAAATGGTAAGAGTTATGTTATGGCAGATTTACCTGGATTAATTGAAGGTGCTTCTAATGGTGATGGTTTAGGAGATAGATTCTTAAAGCATATTGAGAGAACTAGAGTAATAGCGCATGTTATTGATATGTCTGGTAGTGAAGGAAGGGATCCTTTAGAAGACTATTCTATTATCAATAAAGAACTAGAAGAGTTTAGTCCTAAAATGATGAAGAAACCACAAATAATAGTTGCTAATAAAATGGATATTGATGAAGCTAAAGAGAATTTAGAGAAGTTTAAAACTAAAGTCGATTTACCGGTCTTTGAAATATCAGCAGCATTAAATATTGGACTTCAAGATGTTATAGATGCTTTATCTGATAAGTTAGATGAAACTAAAGAACAACCTATTTATGAGGAAGAAGAGTTTGAATCTCATGTTCTTTATAAATTTAAGAAAGAAGAACCTTATACAATTGAAAAAGATTATACAGGTACTTATGTTGTTAGTGGTGTAGAAGTTGAAAAATTATTTAAAATGACTAAGTTTTCTAGTGATGAAGCTGTTATGAGGTTTGCTAAAAAACTTAGAAAAATGGGAATTGATGATAAATTAGAAGAAATGGGTGCGAAAGAAGGAGATAAGGTTAGAATACTAGACTTCTATTTCGACTTTAAAAACTAGGAGGTATTTATGAGTGGACATTCGAAATGGTCTAAGATTAAAAATGCTAAAGGGGCTGCTGATGCTGCAAGAGGTAAAGTATTTCAGAAAATTGCTAAAGAATTATTTGTAGTTGCTAAGAATGGTGGAGTAGATCCTGATATGAATGCTAGTCTTCGTTTAATTATAGAGAAAGCAAAAGCTGCTAATATGCCTAAAGATAATATTCAAAAAGCTATTGATAAAGCTAAAGGATCTCAAAATAATGAAAATTATGATAGTATTCGATATGAAGGATATGGTCCTTCAGGTACTGCAATTATCGTTGATTGTTTAACTGATAATAAAAATAGAACTGCTTCTGAAGTTAGGTCGTCTTTTAGTAAAAGAGGAGGTAATTTAGGAACTGATGGTTCTGTAAGTTATATGTTTAATCGTATGGGTCTTATTGAAATTAGTAAAGATTTTGAAGAAGATGATGTAATGATGACTAGTTTAGATGCAGGAGCTAGTGATTTTGAAACAACTGATGATAGTTATGTTATTACAACTAGTCAAGAAGACTTTATAAAAGTAAAAGAAGCTTTAGAAAA
>CAYJHI010000084.1:0-2791 GCA_964370085.1 uncultured Muribaculaceae bacterium
TATCAGTCATAATAGCAATAACTACAGTACCTTCTTCTATTAAAGAAATAGTTCCATGTTTTAACTCTCCTGATTGATAGGCTTCACTATGAATATAAGATATCTCTTTTAATTTAAGACTACCTTCTAAAGTCATAGCATAATCAATTCCTCTACCTAAGAAGAAAACATCATTTTTTAAATATAAGTCTTTAACAACTTTATTATATTCACTTCTTCTATTAAGAATCTCTTCTACTAACTTATCTATATTACGATAATCACTAATTATAGTTTTATACTCTTTATCATTAATAATACCTTTTTGCCTACCAAGTGCTAATGCTATCAAAGTAAACACTGTAACTTGTAATAAATAAGCTTTAGTTGTAGCAACCGCTATTTCTAATCCTGCATAAATATATAAAACCATATCTGCTTCTCTAGCAATAGTAGATCCTTGTATATTAACTAATGCTAACGTATCAACACCAAACTCTTTTGCTATTCTTAAAGATGCAATTGTATCAGCAGTTTCTCCTGATTGAGATACTACTATAACTAAAGTATTTTTAGTATAAAAGTTTTTCTTATAACGATACTCACTAGCAATCTCCACAGTAACAGGAATATCACCATATTTTTCAATTAAAGAAGCCCCTATCATCCCCGCATATAAAGCAGATCCACAAGCTACTACATGAATAGAATCATACTTAGATAAATCTGGTATCTTAATATTATCTTTTTCTAAGTATATACCTAATAAATTCTTAATCATATTAGGTTGTTCCATAATTTCTTTTAACATAAAATGATTATAACCATCTTTTTTAATTTCTTCTCTATCAAAAACAGCTTCTATTTTTTCTAATACAACACTATTAAGAGAATCATCATAAAAATTAATAGAATCCTCTGTTATAACCGCAATATGTTTCTCTTTTAAAATAGTATATTCTTTAGTATAGTCAATAATAGCAGGAACATCAGATGCTATAAAGTTCTCTTTATCACCATAAGCTACTATTAAAGGACTATCTTTCTTAAAAGCATATATCGTTTTAACATCTAAATCAAAGACAACACCTATCGCATAAGAACCAATTACTTTATCCATAAATAAACTAATCGCTTTTAAACAATCACCTGATTCTTTATATAAAGAATCTAATAAAGCTGCCCCTACTTCTGTATCAGTTTCTGACTTAAAAGTAACACCTTTTTTAATAAGTTCTTTTTTTAAATCTAAATAATTTTCTATAATACCATTATGTACTAAAGTAATATTCCCTACTCTATGAGGATGAGAATTAACATCACTTGGTTTACCATGAGTAGCCCATCTAGTATGTGCAATACCAATATTACCAACAATAACATCCTCTTTTTTTAATTTTTCTTCTAAGTTAACTATTTTCCCTAATGATTTCACTAAATAAAAATCATCATCATTCCAAAGAGCAATACCCGCAGAATCATATCCACGATACTCTAAACTTTTTAAACCTGTAATTAAAACTTTTTCTACTTTATGTTTTTTTCCAACATAACCAATTATTCCACACATCTTTTTTACCTCCACGATGAAAACAATTAGTTAATATATGGTTTGTTATAATTTTAATTTTATTTTTTACATATATTTAACGATACTCCTACCGTAATAGTATCCGCCGAATAATCGATAACTATTAACCTCGTCACCTATTTAAAGGTCTGGCGCTTAAGTAATAAATCAACCTTTCTATTATCACTCTAATACTATTATACACTAATAAAAAAAAGATGTTAAGCAAAACATCATTTTTTTTAAAAAACATCTAAAGGCCTATCACTCTCTTCACTAATAATATCTTTAAACACTTCATTAAAGCGAACTAATTCCTTAGTAATAACATCTTGATAAACATTCTTTGTATTTTCAATTGCTTTAGCAACATGAAAAATACTAACATCTCTTTTATTTTCAAATACAGCATAAGAAAAAGCTTGTTGTAACATTGTAAGAGCAATATCAGGATATCTAGACCCTATTTCATATATTCTTCTATACTCACTAGTAAGATCCACTATAAAAGCCATAATCTGTTGTTGTTGAAAAGGACTATACTTAAGCTTCGCACCAGTTTTATTTTCTATCTTAGGTAAAGTACCCATCATAATCATAATGGTTTCTTCTCTAGTAGGTTCTAATACATCAACCTTTTGAAAACGTCTAACAAACGCCTTATCTCTTAAAATATATCTCTCATATTCATCAGTAGTAGTAGCACCAATAACTTTAATATCCCCTCGGTCTAAACCAGGTTTAAAGATATTAGCAAAGTCCATACTCTCACCCTTACCACCAATTAAAGTGTGGATTTCATCTATAAATAAAATAAGTTTAGTCTTATCTTTAATTTCATTAAGAAGCATCTGAATTCTAGCTTCCCCAGTATCAGGATCAATTCCAAGTAAAGCAGAAGTATTAACACGAATAATCTCATAACCTTCTAATGCAAAAGGAACTTCCCCCTTTTGAATACGATAAGCAAGTCCCTCAACAATAGCAGTTTTACCAATACCAGGTTTACCAGTTAAAATACCAGATTTATCAGGAGTTAATAATATAAGAATTAACTCTTTAATAACCTCATCCCTACCAATAGCAGGATTAGTAATATATTGATTAGTTGTATAATTAGAACCATATCTCTCTAAAATACTATATTTCATAAGCACCTCACATAACTAATTAATTATAACATAAAAAGAAAAGAAAAATATAAAAACCTCAACAAATTTATTATTATATATTTTCTCTACT
>CAYJHI010000085.1:0-2777 GCA_964370085.1 uncultured Muribaculaceae bacterium
TTTTTTCCTTCTTTCTGACTTTATTACATGTACTTTATTTATATAAGTCTATATTTTATTCAATTCACAAACCATAATATATTCATCGTTATGATCTTTATAAATTTCAAAACCGACATCTTGATACATCTTGACTGCATAATTATCTTTTTGAACCGATAATGAAGTTTTGCTATATCCTTTGATTTTCAAGTGTTTTAACATTTCTTTCATCAATTTAGTTCCTATTTTTTGTCCTCTATACTCATAATATACTGATATTGCGAATTCAGGCGTTGTTTCATCCACTTGTCCAAAACCGTTAATACAGCGAACCCATACCGCTCCTACAATCTTTTTATTAATCTCTGCAACAAGACAATAATCATCTTTTTTTGTACCAAACTCATTAATATATACCCAAAAAGCCGGTTCTTGGATAATTGTTCGTGGTAATAGATTGTTTCTATCTCTTTGAAATATTGATTCGTAAATAAAATCTGTCAACAATATTGTTTCATTACTCTTTATTGGTCTTATTACCATTTTATTTCTCCTTGTAATTATTTAATGTTTTTTAAATTTCTTTTTATTAATATAGGTCCAAACCCTTTAATTTCATCTAATAGAATATTATTATTATCTGGTAAATCATTGTATAAAAAAATATTTTTACTTTGCATATAAGCCTCATACATCTCTAAAAATGTAGAAGCTCCTACATAATTTTTATAGTTGATTCCATTCTTTTCTTTAGCAAAATTCAATACTAAAACAGCATCTACATTACTAATAGAATCACGACTTTCTTTATACATTAATTTGAAAAAGTCTAAATATTCTTGTTCACTCATTTTTTTATTATCCTCATTAGTAACAGGACTATCATAGCAATTAGGAGTCATAACAGTGTGACCTAAATCTTCTAATTCGTTTTTTACTTGCTCTATTTTATTATAAAAAGTAGTTGGACATATAATTAGTATTTTCATAACTTACCTCTCTTCTAGCTAAATTATAACATATAATATTTATGATGTGTTATAATACTATTATATAAGTAGGTGAAATTTATGGTATTAAGCAAAAAAAATATTATTAGAATAATTATATTTACAGTATTCTTAATAATTGCCGGTTTAGCAATATATAGACTATTCCCTATTATTCAAAACATTGCTACTGAAGAAGGAAGATTAGTCTTTAAAGATTATGTTGACGAAGCTGGTTTTGGTGGAGTATTAGCTCTATTCGCCCTCCAATTTAGTCAAATATTTTTATTTATTTTACCAGGAGAACCGATAGAAATACTAGCAGGAGTTTGTTTTGGAACTCTTATGGGAACTATCTTTATATTAGTATCTTGCTTAATTATCAACGCAACAGTAGTGTTGTTTGTTAAGTTACTTGGTAATAATTTTACAGAGATGTTTAATAGTAAAAAGAAGCTTGATAAAATTCAAAATAGTAAGTTATTTAAAAATCCTAAAAAGTTAGAATATATTATGTTTTTATTATTCTTTATACCAGGAACTCCTAAAGACTTATTAGTTTATATAGGAGCAACTCTACCAATTAGAAAAATTAGATTTATATTTATGACAACAATTGCTAGAATACCTTCTGTTATATCTTCTACTATAGTGGGTAGTAACATTATAGAAGGTAATATTATGTTTGGAATAATTATGTATGGAATAATCTTCTTAGTAGTTATAATAGTGGTTATAATTTTAAATAAGTTTGATAAAGATAAAACTGCTAATGATGTTATTAGTATTATAAAATAAAAAGAGTTTGTTATTAAAACAAGCTCTTTATTCTTTTATCCCTAGTCTATCAAATGGAAAAATAGTTATAGAGGCCTTACCTTCTATTTGTGTTTCGTCGATAAATCCAATTGATCTACTATCTTTAGAGTTAACTCTATTATCTCCTATAACAATATATTTATCTAGTGGTATTTGTTCTTCAAATTTATGATCTGCAATTACTTCTCGTTCGAAAGGTTCTTCCATTAATAAACCATTAATATATAATTGATTATCTATATACTCAACTGTTTCTCCTGGTAAACCTATGACTCTTTTAATAATATCTTCACCATTATTATTTACAACAACAATATCAAATCTATTAATATTACCAACATAATAACTAACTTTATCTAGGATCATTAAATCTCCATCTAGTAAATTAGGATACATACTAGACCCATTAACCCTGATAATAGAATAACAATAAACTCTTATAACTAGTATTAATATAATTATGATAATATAAGGAATAAATTTTGTTAAATCTTTAACCTCTTTCATATTCTTTTCACTAAAAAAGATAAGGCAAGCGCCTTATCTTTGTCCTCTTTCTTTGATACGAACAGCGCCTTTTAAATCTCTTAAATAGTTTAGTTTAGCACGACGTACTTTACCTTTACGTACAACATTAATATGTGCAAGTTTAGGTGAATGCATAGGGAAAGTTCTTTCTACTCCTACTCCGTAAGAATCTTTACGTACTGTAAAAGTTTCACTAACTCCTCCTGATTTTCTTCCAATAACGATACCTTCGAACGATTGAACACGCTCTTTGCTACCTTCTTTAATCTTAACACCAACGTTTACAGTGTCACCCACTCTAAATTCTGGAACATTAGGATTTAATTGCTTGTTTGTAATTTGTGCAATTTTGTTATTCATGATATCTCTTCCTTTCTAAAATTATTTGATCATATCAATTAGATAGCGGATCACTAACGTAATACATTATAACATAGATATATTTATAACGCAATAGTT
>CAYJHI010000086.1:0-2726 GCA_964370085.1 uncultured Muribaculaceae bacterium
AATAAACCATCACTATCACTCATAGGATAAGCATTATTTAAACTTAAAACATTCCCTATTCCATCCTCTGTATGATCAAAAGCTATTTCTAAGTTACCTGACTCTACTATATTATAATTACTACTTGTTTCTACATCTGAAAATATCGCATATGAGGTACCTAATGCAAAAGAAGTAATTGCAAGTACTGTTACTATTGTCATTATTATTTCTCTTCTTGTAAACTTACTTATCTTATAAGCACTTACTTCAGTATACTCTTGCTTCTTACTGAATCTGTGTCTTATCTTTTTACCCCAATTAGCCATATAATCACCTTCTTATAGTATTATCTAAATATATCATAACATAACTATAATTATATTTCCATAAAAAAAAGCACTATTTCTAGTACCTTACATATGTTTTTCCATTGACTTCATCATTTGATTAACTTGCTTTTGAGAAGGCTTTCTTCCCATTTGTAACATCAATGCTTTAATCATATCTTCATTAATTGGTGGATTCTTCTTTAAATATTTCATCATGTAACGTCTCGCTACAAAGAAACCAATTACTGCTCCTATAATTAAAGGAATAAGAATCATCAATATATCCAAAATTACATCCCACATAATATCATCTCCCAAACCTATTTTACTAAAATATATATGATAAAACAAGTCTTTTTATACTAATAATTTCAAACTAGCTAACCAAAAGAAATCCTGATTCTTAAAATCACATAAAAAATAATTCCAATCATAGTTTAACAACACATCAAAATAAGAAGAAATTTCTTTATTAGTTTCTAACTTCAAATGTGTCTTTTTCACTTCTAAAACACTAACTTCATCTTTATATAAATGATTAATAATATGCTTATTTTCTCTTTTATTATAACAAACTTCTTTATGTAATCTTAAAAACAAATCTCTATCTAAATCCTCTTTATCAATCTTTCTAACTAATTGACTAAATAAAGTAAATCCATAATTAATATCCTCTTGATGCATATAATAAATTTGTTTTAAAGTATTATATAAAGTAGAAGGATTATTTCGATATAAACTAACAAATTCTTCTTTAACACTAAAAACATAAAAGACACGGTTTTTATTCATTTATCTCACCCATTACAGTGTAATAAAAAACCTTGTCTTTATTTGTCGTTATTTAAATAATTTTTCTATTTTTTCTTCTAATGAATCTACATCTAAATTAAATTTCTTTAATACTTCTATCTTATTACCACTATATCCAAAATCATCCACTGTACATAAATATTTATCATTATAGACAAATGAATGCCAAGAATAAGAAGAAGAGGCCTCTATAACTATTTTCTTAACTCCTAAAGGTAATAATTTTTCTTTATATTCTTCAGGTTGTGCTAAAAATCTTTCTATTGAAGGCATACTAATAACTCTAATATCTAACCCCTTAGCTTGTAATCTATCTCTTACTTCCAAAGCATCTTGTAGTTGCTCACCACTAGAAATTATAATACCTGATTTTAACTTCTCAAAATCTTTTACAATATACGCACCTTTACTAACTTCATTAATACTAGTCTCACTAAGAACTCTTGTTTCATTGCGACTAAGTACTAATGCTTTAGGACTAGGTAGTGTATCAATCATCGCTTTAAAACTACCAATTACTTCATTAGGATCAGCCGGTCTAAATACCTCTAAGTTAGGAATAGATCTAAGCCCTACTAATTGTTCAACTGGTTGATGAGTTGGACCATCTTCTCCTATTGTAATCGAATCATGAGTAAATAAATACATCACTGGTAAATTCATTAACGCTGCTAATCTAATAGATGGTTTCATATAATCAGAGAAAGTTAAAAAAGTAGATGCAAAAGGTAACATACCAGAAAGTGCTAAACCATTAGTAATAGCCCCCATCGCATGTTCTCTAACACCATACATAATATTTCTTCCTACATAATCATTAGGAAAAAACTCACCCATATCATTTAAATAAGCTTTAGTAGAGCTACTAACATCAGCACTACCACCTATTATATAAGGATAAACCTTTGCTAAAGCATTTAATACTTTACCAGCAGTAACCCTAGGAGCTTCCTCAGTAATACCTTCAAAATCTAAATCCAACTCTTTAAAATCAATATCAAAAACATCTTCTCTTAATTCATCTAATAACTTCTTAACATCTTCTTTTTGTTTACTATATCTCTTTTTCCAATCCTTTACCAAAACACTGTTGCGTTCTGTAATTTGACTTCTAAAATCATTTACAGTCTCATTTGAAACTGTAAAAGGAATATCTCTAATATCCATTTTTTTCTTAATATTAGTAACATCCTCAGAATCAAGTACTGTTCCATGTACTTTATTAGTACCCTGTAATATTGAATGTTTACCAATAGTTGTCTTAACTTCTATTAAAGTAGGTTTATCAGAATTACTCTTAGCTTTCTTAATAGCTTTATCGATGGCTTCAATATCTTCTTCATTATTAACCAAAGTATAATTCCATCCTAATGACTCAAATCTTTTTTCTATATTATCATTAAAAGTAACATTAGTTTTACCATCTAAACAAATATTATTAGAATCATATAAAACAATTAACTTATTAAGTTTAAGAGTACCTGCAAGTGAACATGCTTCATAAGAAACACCTTCCATTAGATCACCATCACCACATAAAACGTAAGTATAATGGTTAACAAGTTCATTCTTATTCTTATTATGAATTCCTGCTAAATATCT
>CAYJHI010000087.1:0-2425 GCA_964370085.1 uncultured Muribaculaceae bacterium
TAAAACAAATGATTAATGAGATAAATCCTAAAATACTAATCAGTGTTGATGGTGGAATAAACAAAGTGACCGCACCAACATTAGATGTTGATATGTTAGTAAGTGGAAGTTATATTATAAATAGTGATAACTTTCAAGAAAGAATAGATAGTCTAAGATGAAACTAAAAAAAATTGCTATTATTTTATTTGTTATAAGTTTAATTGTTGTTATTTTTACTAACTTATTTATTTCATACGATTATTTTTGGCATGTTAAAGCAGGAGAGTATATTGTAGAAAATGGAATACCTACAGTCGATGTCTTCTCGTGGTATGCTATTAATAACAGTTTAACTTGGATATCTCATGAATGGTTATTTGAAGTAATTATCTATGGGCTAAGTACAATCTTTAAAGACTTAACTCCATATATATATGCCTTTGTCTTTACTACTATTAATTTAGGTATTTTATATTACTTCAATCGAAAGAAAATAAAGAATATAAATTTTTTCTTAATTTGGGGATTTATTGGAACAATTATACTAGGTCAACTAAGCCTAGCAAGACCACAGTTAATTAGTAATGTTTTGTTTTCTCTAACATTATTTTTATGTTTTGATAAACTAGAAAATAAAGAAAGTAAAAAGATTTATTTCTTACCTTTAATAGCATTATTATGGTCTAACATTCATGGAGGATCATCTAACCTAGTTTACTTAATTCCCCTTATTTTTATAGGAACATCACTAGTGAAAATAAAATTAGGAAGACTAGAGACAGAAGTTATAGACTCCAAGCAACTTAAAGCATATTTAATTGTAATTGCCTTAAGTATTATAGCGATTATAATCAATCCACATACTTATCATATGCTATTATATCCTTATATTAATATGATGGATCATACAATGATTAATTTCATTTCTGAATGGCAAAGTTTAGATATTAAAATTTTCATGCATTTATTGATGGCTATTTTCATTTTTATAAGTTATCTTGTCTTAATCATCTCAAAGAAAAAAATAAGAGCACTAGATTTCATACTTATTTTAATGTTTACTTATATGTCATTTAGAAGTATTAGATTTACAGGATTGTTTTATATTGCAACCACTTATGTTATTTTTAACTACATTGATACTAAGAGGGAATTAAACAAACTATCATCAAAAGCAGTAATAATAGTTTCTAGTATCCTAATAATCTTAGGAACAGTTATTAGTCCAATTAATTTTTCCATTAAAAACAAAGATATTATCAGTGCCGAAATGATAAACTATTTACAAGATAATAATTTTGAAAGAATATATAATGATTATGAAATGGGAGGATATTTAATCTACCATGACATTAAAGTGTTTATCGATGGACGTGCAGATATTTATTCTAAGAGTAACTTAAATGATTCAAAAAGTTTAATGTACTTTGATATTCATACAGAAAAGATATTTAATTCATATGACTTTGATGCAGTTTTAACTAAAATAGGTGATTTAGAAATATATCTAAGAACTAGAGAAGATTATGAACTAGTCTTAGAAGATGAAGAAAATGTCTTGTTTATCAAAAAGAAATAAAGTATAATTTAAGAGAATAAAGAGGTGTATATGAATAATAATGAAGAAAACAAAATTGTAACAGAACCAGTGGTACAACCGGCAGTAGAACCTGTACCAGTGCAACCTACAGTAGAACCAACACCAGTGCAACCTACAGTAGAACCAACACCAGTGCAACCAGCAGTAGAACCAACACCTGTGCAACCTACAGTAGAACCTGTACCAGTGCAACCTACAGTAGAACCTGTACCACAACAACCTATTGAACCAACACCGGTACCACAACCAGAAACAACAACTAAAAGTAAAAAAGGAAAATATATTTTAACAGTAATCTTTTTCTTGTTACTATTTATTCTTATTTTCTTTTTACCAGAAATAACAACTTATATTGATAAACTAACCGGTAATGAGTACGTTGTTCCAGAGATTAGGGATGATCCAAATCTTAATTATAATAGTTGTCAGTTAGAAATAAACAATGATAAAGAAGTTTATAATTATGAATATAAAATATATCAAGATGACACAAACAGTCAAATCACAAAAATAACAGTAGTAACTAATACTTCGAGTGATTCTGAAGAATTTATAAATGAAACAGATCGTTTATGTTTAGTATATCAAGATACTGTTAAAGAATCATATGATGTTAGTTGTGAAAAAACAGATAATTCGTATACTATGATCGAATATTTTAATTACAAAAATGAAGAACAAATCAATATTGAAGCAGAAATTTCTGAGATGAATGCAACAATTTTAAATTATACTTCTAGTACTAGAAGTGAGCAAGTACTTGCAGATTTACATGATGCAGGATTTGCATGTCGAGAAATCTTTGAATAGATTTCTTTTTTTAAGGAGGAAACATGAAAAAAG
>CAYJHI010000088.1:0-2379 GCA_964370085.1 uncultured Muribaculaceae bacterium
TACAAGTATTAAGTTAAATTTATATAAAATAAAAGAGACTGTCCCCCTGAGAACAGTCTCCATAAAAAGAATAAAAAGGGGTTGGCTAGCGTGATACTAGCGACCAATTCGCCTAATTCCGAATTGGTGATTACTATCATAATCGATAGGGATTACTTTGTCAACAATAATTGTGAAATTTGTTTAATTTTGTTTGTTATATTGGGTAATTTGTGATATAATATGAAGCGAAATGGGAGTGATGTAAGTGGCTTTACTAAAAGATGTTAAAGGAGTAGGTCCTAAGTCATTGATGCTTTTAAATAAGTTAGGTATTAATAGTGTTGATGATTTAGTTATGCATTATCCTTTTAGATATGAAATATTTAGAAGAGGTAATTTATTAGAGACTTTAGATGGGGAACACATTGTTATAGATGGGAAAATAGAGAGTTCACCTATTTTATTAAGATTTAAAGGTGGACTTAATAAAATGAACTTTAGATTTGTTACTCAATCTGGGGTAGTAGGAGTATCTATCTTTAATAGAGCATTTTTAAAAGCACAACTTGGTATTGGTACTACTGTTACTGTTGTAGGTAAACTAGATAAGAAGAAAAATATTATAGTAGCATCTGATATTAAATTTGAGTCACTTTCTAATCAAGAGAAGATTGAACCAGTATATCATTCCACTAATGGTTTAACTAATAAGAATTTATCTACTTATATAAATATGGCTATTATGATGCATGGGAAAGAGTTAACTGATTATATACCAGAGTTTTATTTAGATAAGTATAAGTTTTCTAATAAGAAGACGGCTTTAAATATAGTACATAATCCTCCTAGTCCTGATAAGTTGAAAGAAGCTACTATTAGACTTAAATATGAAGAGTTGTTTGCGTTTATGTTTAAGATTAATTATTTAAAACAAAAAAATAGAAAACATAATAAAGGGTTAGAGAGAGATATTAAAGAGGAAGATGTTAATAAGTTTATTAAGAAGTTACCTTTTGAATTAACTAATGATCAAAAAGTTGCTATTGAACAGATTGTTAAAGATTTGAATCGTAAGGGAAGAATGAATAGATTATTACAAGGGGATGTTGGTAGTGGTAAGACTGTAGTTGCTTTTAGTGCGATGTATGCTAATTACTTATCAGGGTATCAAAGTGCTTTGATGGCTCCTACTGAGATTCTTGCGACACAACATTATAATAATTTAAGAGATTTATTAAAAGATTATGATATTAATATTGCTTTACTTACTGGTAGTTTAACTAAGAAAGATAAGACTTTAATTAATAAAGAATTAAAAGAGGGAACTATAGATATAGTAATAGGGACTCATGCTTTAATACAAGAAGATGTTGAGTATAGTAATTTGGGATTAGTTATTACTGATGAACAACATAGATTTGGAGTTAATCAAAGAGCTAATTTACAGAATAAAGGTCATAAGCCTGATATATTGTATATGAGTGCGACTCCTATACCTAGAACTTATGCTTTAACTATTTATGGGGATATGGATATTTCTACGATTAAAGAAAGACCTAAGGGTAGAAAACCAGTTGAAACTAAAGTTAAGAGTAATAAGGAAATGAAAGATGTATTAGAAGCTATGCATGAAGAGTTAAAGAGTGGTAGACAAATATATGTTATTGCACCTTTAATTGAAGAGAGTGAGAATTCTGATTTAGTTACGGTTAATGAATTAAAAGATAAAATGAATTTAGCTTTTGGTAGTAAGTATAATATTGATATAGTTCATGGTAAGATGACAGCAGCTCATAAAGAACTTATCATGAAAGAGTTTCAACAAAATAAAGTTAATATATTAATTAGTACGACTGTTATTGAAGTTGGGGTAGATGTAGAGAATGCTACGATGATTGTTATCTTTGATGCGAATAGATTTGGGCTTGCGACACTTCATCAGTTAAGAGGTAGAGTTGGTAGAAATGCATATGATTCTAAATGTTTGTTAATAAGTGATAGTGATACGAAGAGATTAGAGATTATGGAAAATACTAATGATGGGTTTGTTATTAGTGAAGAAGATTTTAAACTTAGAGGTCATGGAGATTTATTTGGAACTAAACAGAGTGGGGATATGACATTTAAGATAGCGGATGTAAAGCAAGATTATAAAATATTGTTACAAGCTAAAGAAGATTCTAAGGATTATTTACTTGATGAAATGTTTGTAAATGAAGATTTAAGAAAGAATTTGATTGACGTAATAGAAGATGTAAAGTAAATGTATTGTTCGTGTACATAATTGACTTTTATATGTATATAAGATATTATTAAGATGCGTGATGATAAACATTCACGCTAGTAATGTCCTTCACCATTATATGTGAAGGAATATTCAACCGAAACCCCCTGAAG
>CAYJHI010000089.1:0-2375 GCA_964370085.1 uncultured Muribaculaceae bacterium
TCTTTTAATATTATTTTTTCGAGAAACATCTATGCTGTTTTTAACAAAACTATGTCCACATTCCTCGCAAAATAAAGCATCTTTCTTATTTTTAAAACCACACTCTTCACAAAACATAACAAGTCACCTCTAATATAAATACATTATATCATTAACCTATTATATAGTAAATAAATAACACTAATACTTAAATAAGTAACTAATTGACTATCAATACTTTTTCAAGTAAAATTAATATCAGGTGATTTTATGGAATTTATATGTGATTTATTTTTAATGTTTATACTATATTCAATAATTGGATATATTGTTGAAACAATAGATATGGCAGTAGAATATAAAAAATTCAGCCTACATCGTGGTTTTTTAAGTGGACCTTTAATTCCAATATTTGGTGCAGGAGCTACCATAATATCATTACTTTTATCAGATTTTCACAATAATATTTGGGTAATTTTTGGATTAAGTATACTGTTGTGTGGTGTCTTGGAATTCTATGTGAGTTATTTTATGGAAAAATTTTTCAATATTAGATGGTGGGATTACTCTAAAAGCAAATATAATTTAGATGGAAGAATTGAACTGAAGAATTGTGTATTATTTGGATTTGCAGGTGTTATTATTATAGAAGTATTAAATCCCTTTTTCACAAGTTTGATTAATTCGGTTCCAAATCGCATTATATATATAATTACTATAATAATTTTCATATTAATGATTATTGATTTTACCATTTCTACTATAGCAGCATACCACCTAAAAAAAGATATAGTTCCATTGTTAGATGGTGATAATACAGACAGTCATAATAAAGAAATACAAAAAGTAATAAAAGGTGCTAGTAAAAGAATAAAGAACTTAATAAATGCCTTTCCACATTTACAATTACAAATATTTAACAAAAATAAAACAACTGACAAATAGTTGTTTTTTCATGCTATAATTATATTAGGAGGATAATATGAATGAAGCAAAAGTAGGTGTTGGTGTGTGTATTATCAACAATGGAAAATTCTTAATAGGAGAAAGATTATCAAAGCATGGAAAAAATAAATTCGCTTTTCCTGGAGGACATTTAGAATTCAAAGAAAATTGGGAAGATACTGCAATTAGAGAAGTAAAAGAAGAAACAAATTTAGATATTAAAGAAATTAAGTATTTAGGAATTACTAATGACATATTTGAAGAAACAAATAAACACTACATAACAATTTTTGTGACCGCTAAATATGAGGGCGATGAGATAGTCAATTGCGAACCGCATAAATGCATTGAATGGAAATGGACAAAATTAGAAGAAATGCCAGAAAATAAATTTTTACCATTAGAAAACTTATTAAAAAGTGAATTTAGAAAAAATCTAGAGATAGAACTAAAAAAATCAATTATATAAAATATAAAAAAGAGCTTTTCCATACCGAAAAGTTCTTTTAATATAAAAATAAACATAACAATTTTTATAAAATATTGCTAATAATATAATAGAGGTGCAATATGAATGATGGTTATATAAACGAAATAAAAATAGCAAAATATATTAATGGTAAAAAATTTAATGAATTAAATTATATATACCAAGATATGCTAAAAAAACTATATAAAAAAATAAACGAAAATGAAATAGTATATTGTCAGATCGATCCAAACAAGAAGAAATATGATATTATAATTTCCATTAATAGTATAAATAAATATATTAGTATAAAAAAAGGATATAAAAATTCCTTTCACACAGAAAGATTAAATACTTTTGTTCCTTATTTAAAATCTATTGGAATAAAACAAAAAATTATTGATTATTACTTACACTTTCACTATGCTGACGGAACTATAAATGGAAAAGGAAGATACAAATTAAGTACAGAAGAATACAAAATAGAAAACCAATCAAAAATCGACATAATAAATCAAGTATTAAAAAATAAATATATTGTTAAAAAACTGATCGAAAGATGTGTTACAAAAGGAACTAATATCAAAAACAATAAAATAGATGGTATACTTCATGGAAATGAAATCTCATTTACTTTTTATACAACTAAAGAAATAGAAAAATTAATTTTATATCACATAAAAAAAAAGAGTACAGGCGTACACTTTTCATGTTTATTTTTATCCCCTATTGCAAGAAATCTAAATGAAAATAAAAAATATATAGACAGAAAACATATTATACAAATCAAATGGTATAATATGCACGATGACTTTATAATTAGAGAAATGGAAAAAGCAATAAAAAAAACAAAAAGTCTAACTAAAAAGCTGACTGTGTGAGTCTTTTTCAATAAAAAAACTAGGTATTAAACCTAGTAAATTCTTTTGGAGCAGATGATGAGAATCGAACTCACACAGTCAGCTTGGAAGGCTGAGGTTCT
>CAYJHI010000090.1:0-2366 GCA_964370085.1 uncultured Muribaculaceae bacterium
ATGCTGATTTTATTGCAACAGGTCATTATGCTAAAATGGAAGATGGTTATTTAAAGAAAGCGATTGATCATAATAAAGATCAAACTTATTTCTTATCGCAATTAAATAAAGAGCAGTTAAGTAATGTTTTATTTCCTTTAGGTAATTTAGAAAAGTCTGAGGTTAGAGAAATTGCTAAGGAATTAGATTTAATAACAGCTTCTAAGAAAGACTCTACTGGTATTTGTTTTATAGGAGAAAGAAATTTTAAACAATTTTTAAGTAATTATTTACCTAACTTACCTGGTAAAGTATATGATTTAGATAAAAAGTGTGTTATTGGGGAACATGTTGGTCTTATGTATTATACGATTGGGCAAAGAAAAGGTTTAGATATAGGTGGTACTAAGAATAAGTTGTTTGTAGTAGGTAAGAACTTAGAAGATAATTTATTATATGTAAGCGAAAAAGAAGATAATGAGTATTTGTTATCTACTAGTTGTATTGTAAGTGATGTTAATTTTAACTGTGATATGAGACCTATTGAATGTATGGCGAAGTTTAGATATAGGCAAGAGGATATTTCTGTTACATTAGAATATTTAGATAATGGTGATTTAATAGTAAATTATGATGGTGTTAAAGCAGTTACTCCTGGTCAAGCATGTGTTTTATATAAAGATGATATATGTTTAGGTGGGGGTATTATTAAAGAAGTTCGTAAGAATAATGAGAAACTTTGGTACTTACTTTAATAATTACTTGACACATAGTGTAAAGTTAGATACAATTTATATGGATAGAAAATATTGGAGGGAAGTTTCGTGGAAAGATTAAATAATATTTTAAATGAGTTAGGTATTTCTAAAGTTCGTTTAGCTAAATACTTAGGAGTATCAAGACAGATGCTTTATAATTATTTGGCAACAGAATCACTTAATGAATGGCCTAAAGAAAAGTCGGTTAAATTATTAAATTTATTAGATATGAAATCAGAAGATGATTTTGGTACTGTTAATATAGATAATGAATATATTATTGACGTAGAGAGAAGACTTAACGAGGGTGTTAGAGATTCTTCTAATAGAGAAATACTAGCGGATTTAAAAGGTTTTAATAAGAGAGAACAAGAACTTCTTTCTGATATTATTAACTTGTTAAAAGAGAAGTTAGTAGAAGATAAGACTAAAGATACTTATCATTCGTATCGTTATTTATATCATTTCTTACAATCAATGGAAACTACTAAAGAGCTTAAATATATTTTAGGATATATGTCTAAGTCATTAGGATTTACTGATCCATTAGAATTTGTATTTAATGGTGATCAACAGTTTATATTTGAAAGTATTATATTTTCAGCGATAACTTTATATAATAATGGCGGAGCTTCTAAAGCGAGAGTTGCAGAGTCACATAAGAAGTTTGTTCAAGATATTCAAAATAAAACAGAGGAAAGACTTAGTCGTACTCAAGAGTTAAATACTGCTAAGGTACAAGCTTTAAAAGAATTAGGATATACACAAATAACTGAAGATAATGCTAAAGAAGTATTAGAAAAAATAGCAGAAATACAATCAAGAAAAGTTTAGGCTTTTCTTTTTTGTTGTATAAAATAATAAATAAGTTTATAATATATATATGAGAATAAAATATTGGATTAAAAATCATATAATAAAAAATAAGAAATCATTAATAATGATTCTTATTTTAGTTGTGGTAGCATTAACAGGATATACTTCTTATGCAATATTTAGTAGTAATATAGAACATAATAATGCTTTAAATATTGTTACAGGGAATTTATATAGTTTAATAGAGAGTGATGATTTAATCAATAATTTTATTGTAATAGAACCTAATAGTAAAAAAGAAATTACTATTAAATTAACTAATGGTAATAGTATAGATGCTAAGTTTAATTTATATTATTTAAGTGATGATGAATTAGTTAAAGTTTATTATAAGGGTAATAGTACACCAATAGAGAGTGGTTTAGTTATACCTAAGTATGGAAGTGGAGAGTATTCAATTACTTATACGTTAGTATTAGAAAATAAGACTAACAGTGAACAAAGTATAACTATTAAAAGTGATTCAGGTTTAATAAATGATGATTTAGTTTATCCTAGTGGTGCGAAAGTATTAGAAGAGTATGTGGGTGCTAGTGGTGATCCAAATGATACTAGTGGAGCGTCTATTCCAACTGGTATGGATGATTTAATTCCAGTTGTATATGATGATTTTGGTAATACTTTAAAAGCAGGGAATGGTAACTGGTATAACTATGATGAGAATAAATGGGCTAATGCTGTACTTGTTAATGCAGATGTGAAAGATACTTATATGAATGCTGAAGCTGGTTATACGATTGATCCAAACGACAT
>CAYJHI010000091.1:0-2277 GCA_964370085.1 uncultured Muribaculaceae bacterium
TCTTATTTTTGTTATAATTAGTACTGTTTAAGAGAGGTGTATTTTATGATACAAACTAATAAGGTTACATTAAAGTTTGGTAAAAGAACTTTATTTGAAGATGTTAATATTAAGTTTCAAGCAGGAAACTGTTATGGTTTAATTGGAGCGAATGGTTCTGGTAAATCGACATTTTTAAAATTATTATCAGGAGAAGTAGAAACTACTTCTGGAGAAATTACTATGACTAAGGGTGAGAGACTTGCAGTTTTAAAACAAGATCATTATGAATATGATGAGTTTAGTGTTATTAATACTGTTATTATGGGTAATACTCGTCTTTATGAGATAATGAAAGAAAAAGAAGTGTTATATTCTCAAACGGAGTTTACTGATGAAGATGGTCTTAAGATTGCAGATTTAGAAGCTGAGTTTTTAGATCTTAATGGATGGGAAGCTGAAGGAGAAGCTGCGACATTACTTGAAAATTTAGGTATTAGTAGTGATAGACATTATATGTTAATGGGGGAAATACCTGCTAAAGATAGAGTTAAAGTTTTACTTGCTCAAGCTTTATTTGGTAATCCTGATATTTTATTATTAGATGAACCTACTAATAACTTAGATATAGAAGCTATTAACTGGTTAGAAGAATTTTTAATTGGTTTTAATAATACAGTTATTGTTGTTTCACATGATAGACATTTCCTTAATAAGGTTTGTACACATACTGTGGATATTGATTATGCTAGAATTAAGTTATATATGGGTAACTATGATTTTTGGTATGAATCTAGTCAACTTGCTCTTCGTCAAATGAAAGAGTTAAATAAGAAGAAAGAAGATAAGATTAAAGAGTTACAGTCATTTATTGCAAGATTCTCTGCTAATGCTTCTAAGTCTAAACAAGCAACTTCTCGTAAGAAAATATTAGATAAAATTGAGTTAGATGAAATTGTTCCTTCTTCGAGAAAATATCCATTTATTGACTTTAAGATTGAAAAAGCATCTGGGAAAGATATACTTACAGTTAAAAACGTATCACATAGTATAGATGGTCGTAAAGTTCTAGATAATGTTTCTTTTACAGTACTTAAGAATGATAAAATTACTTTTGTTGGTAGTGATGATATTGCTAAGAGTACATTATTTAAAATTATTATGGGAGAAGTTAAACCTGATAAGGGAGAAGTTTCTTTTGGTAGTACTATTAAACCTGGTTATATACCACAAGATAATAATGAATACTTTAAAACTAGTGAATCTATTATGAAATGGATTGGTAATTACTATGATATTAAGGATGAAACTATTTTAAGAGGTTTCTTAGGTAGAATGTTATTCTCTGGAGAAGATGTATTTAAAGATGTTACTGTTTTATCTGGAGGAGAAAAAGCTCGTTGTATGATGAGTAAGACAATGCTTGAAAATCCTAACTTTTTGATATTAGATGAACCTACTAACCATTTAGATTTAGAGAGTATTACGTCATTAAATAAAGGGATGGAAAACTTTCAGGGTGAAATATTATTTGCATCTCATGACCATGAGTTAAATGAAACTGTTGCAAATAGAATTATCGAAATATTACCTAGTGGGGTAATTGATAGATATATGGAATATGATCAATATATTGAGAGTGATGAAATAAAAAAATTAAGAGAAAAGAGTTTGTAATTCAACTCTTTTTTTAGTATAATTTTATTATTAAGAGGAGTATGTTATGAAATTTATACCTGCAAAGTGTCCTAATTGTGGTGCGAAAATAAAAGTTGATATTAATAAGAAAGTTTATCATTGTGATTATTGCCGAAATGATATTATATTAGATGATGGTACGGGATTAAATCCTAAAGTTGATCAGAATCATATGTTACATGTAAATGAATTATTAGCACATCAAAAAAAATATAGTAAGTTTATATTTATACCATTTATTATAATATTTGTTTTAATATTTGGGGTTGTTATTTTTGGTATGATTAATACTTTTAGTAATTTTAATAGTTTAAATGATAAATCTGATACTGTTGATTCATCTAGTTATAATGTTTCTATTAATGATATAGGAGTTATGAGTTCTTTTAGGGTAGAAATATTACTTAATAATGTTGTTGATAATATTAGTAATCATGATAGAAATATTGTTGTTGTGTATGATAATAATAATTATGAGGATATAACTTCTATTATGAATTTAATTCTTTCTATTAAAGATTTAAATAAAGATTTTATGGTTACTAATGAGAAAGATAGTGAAGGTTTTATTAATAAGATAATTATTGTTAGTGCTAATTA
>CAYJHI010000092.1:0-2260 GCA_964370085.1 uncultured Muribaculaceae bacterium
AAACATATAATCACCATTATTAGTATTACACTAATACATAATTACATACAAAAAAGACCTAATCGATCTTTTACTTTTTCTCATATCTTTTAATTGGATCAGGCATTTGCATACCATACTTTTGTAATTTACCTCTTAAAACTGCTCTAGTATAATAAACTGCTCCTGCTAAGTCAATTTCCTTATCAAGAAAGTCATATTTTTCGCTTGTTCTATCCCAAAGATTACTATGACTACTAACAAATTGAGGATTTAAAAGAGAAGTTTTAATATCTTCTATTCTAACTTTATTACGAAGTCTCAACATTTCACCAAAATAATCAGTTAATTTATCAGCATCATAATTACCACCATGTAATTGATAAATATCATAAAAATCTTTAACTCTTGTATTTAACATATCAGGCTTATTACTTTCTGCAATAATACAAAGCTTTTCTGCTAAATACTCTTCAAATGAAGGAGCATATATTTCAAACTCCTCATCTCCATCAAAAATTTTCGGCATCACAATATGTCTTGGTTCAATCAATCTAGCATAACCTTCTTGTAAATCCATCATAATAGACGTTTTACTTTCTTTATAATGCATTTCATTAGAAAATTTATAAATACCCGTTCTCGTTCTATAAGGCTCCTTAATTAACTTCATATCGAAAATATCAGAATTATTAATACCATATATATCAGCTAATTGATCCAAATAACTATTCTCAATTGCAACATCAATGTCCGTAATAGCGCGAACTAATAAACCTAAATATGCAATTTCTGCAGAAGAACCCTTAATTAATATATTCTTATTTTTATTAGAAATTCTATGCAAGATAGTTCTAGCCATAAAAGTGGAATAAACATTACTTATTCGTATATTTAGACGTTCGGATTCACTCTTCATAAAAGATTTAAACTGGTGATTATTTCTAAATTCCTTCATAGTACACCTCAACTTAATTGAGCAAATTATACCATAAAACAATAAAAAAAGCAACTATTTCTAGTTGACATCTCTAATAAATGGTGCCTGTGATCGGACTTGAACCGATACAGTATTGCTACTATTGGATTTTGAGTCCAACGCGTCTACCAATTTCACCACACAGGCATATATAGATTATAACACAACATCAAAAAAAAGCAATAATTTATAGATGTATATGTCATTATCATTCACTAAAGTTAATTTGAAATAATATATTCTCCATGCTATAATTTGTAAAAGCTTATTTTTGTAAAAGGAGTTAAAAATAATGAACTTATTTAATACTAATGTAAACAATTGGAATGAATGGATAAAAGTTAAACAATCCATCTCTATGTTTAAAGATATAATAGAAAAAATTATACATCAAGAGAACTTACCAAGTGAACAAATAACGGTTTTACCTTCTTCAACTAATGCCGTATTCAAAATAGGTGAATATGTTTTAAAAATATCACCACCGAAAGAAAGCGGACTTGACACTACTTCTGATATGCAAAACGAAATTTTCGCAGCTACTTTTTGTAATAAATTGAATATACCAACAGCCAACATTATCGCAAAAGGAACAATCATAGATAAATATTTTTTCAGTTATGTAGTGACTGAGTATATAGAAGGTACCAGATTTGATGAAAAAATTAAAACAATGACAAGTGATGAAAAAATTGAAATAGCTATAAAAATACATCAAATTACCGAAAAACTTAATACTCATTGTGAACGATTTAATTCTATTGATGTAATAAATGACGAAGACAGACAAGAAAGATGGAAAACTTATTCTAATAAATTTCAACAAGAGCGATTTAACTATATTAAAAACTATAAATATGACAACTTTGTATTTGTTCATGGAGACTTACACCCTGGCAATGTTCTTGTAACATCCGATAATAATATATGTTTAATTGACTTCGGTGAAGCTACAATCGCACCTAAATTTTATGAACAATCATATATCATCTCGACACTATTTAATTTTGACAAAGTATTAGTAAAAAGTTACCTAGGACATTACGATTTAAATAAAATAACAAAATTATGTTTTAACGGAATATTGATTCATGATTTTGGAGGAGATATTGTTAAAAGAATAACAAAACAAGAGACAATTAATTGTTTAGATGATCTAATAAAAATAATAAAACAAAAGTTATAAGTATAATATCATAGAAAAAACTACCTCTAACAAAAACAAAGGTAGTCTTTTTTTTTATATCTTTATATATCACTTGTTTCTTTATATTTAGAATGATATAAATCAATATCATCACT
>CAYJHI010000093.1:0-2215 GCA_964370085.1 uncultured Muribaculaceae bacterium
GTTTTAACTACAACGAAATCTAACGATTCATCTAACTTCTTAGCTGTAACATCATGTTGATATAAACCAACACCAATACTCTTAGGATCAATCTTAACAAGTTCTGCAAGCGCGTCTTGTAATCTTCTACCAATACTAATTGCACTTCTTTTTTCAACTGTCAAATCAGGAAATTCTGAAATAGCTAACTTAGATGCCGAATAAACAGAAGCACCTGCTTCATTAACAATAATATATTCAACTTTACGATCTAATTTCTTTAATAAATTAGCAACAAACAATTCACTTTCTCTAGAAGCAGTACCATTACCAATTGCAACTATTTCAATATTATACTTATCTATTAATGACTTAACAACTCTTTCACTACCCTCTATATCATTTTTAGGTTCAGTCGGATAAATAACAGAAGTTTCCAACATTTTACCAGTCTTATCTAAAACAGCTAACTTACATCCTGTTCTAAAAGCAGGATCAAATCCTAATACTACTTTATCCTTAATAGGAGGAGTTAATAATAACTTCTCTAAATTATCTTTAAAGTTAACAATAGCGGCATCTTCAGAAATTTCTTTTAATTCACTTCTAATTTCTCTTTCCACACTAGGAAAAATCAATCGTTTAAAACTATCTTTAATAGCATCAACCACTATATTAACTACACTAGATTTAGTATTTTTAATTTCCGCTCTCTCTAAGTAAACAAGAATAGGAATTATATCGACATCGATTGAAACAGAAAGAACTTTCTCATTCTCTCCTCTATTCATCGCAAGAACTCTATGCGGCTTAATACGATTTATATTTTCTGATAAATCATAATACATCTCATAAGTACTCTTCTCATCAACTGCATTTTTCTTTTTCTTACTAACAATCAATCCATTACGATATACATAAGTTCTAATCCATTTACGATAATCAGCTACATCACTAACTCTCTCTGCAATTATATATTTAGCATGCATAACAACATCTTCTACTGTTAACACTTTGTCAGTAATATACTTAGTAGCTTCCGAAGTAATATCCTCATTAGGAAAACTCATAATATAATTAGCAAAAGGCTCTAATCCTAAAGCAATAGCCTCAGTAGCTTTAGTTTTTTTCTTCTCTTTAAATGGACGATATAAATCTTCCACATCTACTAACTTATTACACTTTAAAATGTCTGACTTTAATTCTTCAGTTAACATCCCCTTTTCATCAATCAAACGTATAACATCTTCTTTACGTTTAGCAAGACCAACCTGATATTCATAAACTTCATTTATCTTACGAATAACTTCTTCATCCATAGCCCCAGTAGCTTCTTTACGATATCTAGCTATAAAAGGAACTGTGTTCCCTTCAGATAATAACTTTAAAACAATCTCTATTTTACTAGCATTAAGACCTAAATCCTTAGCTATTTCATTTATAATTAATTCATTCATCCTTACACCTCATATTAATCATAACAAATAAACAAAATAAATAAAAGTATTGACAAAAAAAAGTTAGATAAATCTAACTAATAACCATATCTTAATATTTCAAATGTTGTACTACCATGAACATTATTATAAGAACTTTCTGACTCAAATAATAAATCAAACATATATTTCTTATCTAACCCAATAGCGCCACCACGATCTAATACAATCGCAAATACAGGATCATTAGATAATGAAGCATTAGTAATACGAACTATAGTACCTAACGGAAAACTACTATCACCCGCCACTATTCTAACAGAACCATAAGTAAGATCATCGTAATAAATACCACCAGTTATTACATTATGCCCTGAAGCTGTAACACCAGAACAACCATAACAATCAGGTCCATACCAACTTAAATTACCTATCAAAGTTTCTAAAACAGGTTCAGTTACAACAACTTCATCTACTACTGGCTCATCAATAATAGGAGGAACATATTCTTCCAAAACCTCTTCATCAATTACTATTTCTTCTTCTGTTGGTATATAAACAGGCATAGAAGTTTCATTCAAATTAAAAGCTAATGAAGAAGTACCAACCTCAAAAGTTTCTACTTCATAACTAACACTAACTGCTATTAATAAAAATATAATAAATAACTGTAAACATTCTACTATTCTAATTTTTCTTTTCATATTCACCTACTACACTGTATGAAAATAATACCACATTAGAAGCAATAAGACAATAAAAGACAAAAAATATCATACAATATAACAAGAAACATAGTT
>CAYJHI010000094.1:0-2132 GCA_964370085.1 uncultured Muribaculaceae bacterium
GAGTATTTGGCTCTTATTATATTATAAGTTTTATCATCTAACAACTTATCTGTATTCAAATCTGTTAATAGTGTTAATTCTTCTGCTAATTCTTCATGGTTAATTAGTAATCTTTCATAAAATTCTTTTGGTAAATAAGTTGATGCGTGAGGAATATTTATTAAGATGTTATTCATATATCCTACTTTCTAGCGACTAGCAAATAACGATGCTCTTTGCTTTTAACATGTCCATTTTCAGAGATTTCTTTTTGACACTCAATTAAATTGTCCAAATATTTTTCTACACTGAAATCCGGAAAATCCCAAACAATATTTTTTCCATAAAACACTATAGCTCTCATTGTCTTAAATTGTACAGGTCGATACTCTTCTTGACTCTTCAATGTTTCAAAGCCAATTTTTTTTAATTCAGATAAGCGATTACCAAGAGAATTATTTTGATTTGCTATTTTTTCCTCTTTAGTAATTTTATAGACAATCTCTTTGTTGTTTTCATTTCCTACTTGCTGAGTTATGAAATAACCACCGTTTTTTAAAGTTCTTTTTACTTCTTTTAGTTCAAACGATGTGTGTCTGTTGATGATAACATCAAAACTATTATCATCAAATGGTAATAAATTATCTTTATATGTTTGTTTTACTGTTATACCTAACGGACTTAATCTTTCTTGGCATAACTTGAAATTAGGAACATATGCTTCTGTTACTGATGTTAAGTGGTGAGGATGATTTAGTGATAATACAAATTCACCTCCTCCTGTTCCCATATCAAGAATTTTGCTATCTGCTTTTAGGTATTTTCTTAGTTCTACTTCATAATTCCAACTTTTCTTTTCAGAAATTATCTCTTGATCAAATTTAGAAAAATCCCATCCTTTCACTAAGTCTTTTTCCATTTCTTTTAGTTCTTTTAAGAACACTTCTTTTTTCATTTCTTTCTCCTTTTTGTTATTTTGTCATGAAAAAAAGAACAACAAAACAACCATATTCCTATGATATTTTGTCATTCTTGTATAAGATTTTCAACTTAATACAATGGAAGAACTAAGTGTTCTTAATTTTATAATAATGATGCGCGAATGACTTAATTACAACATTATGTCTATATTATATGAAAAAAATAATGTTCTGTCAATTTTTTATGTAATTATTTGTTTTATATAATTCTATTAAATAATATTAGTAAAATAATTAGTATCTTTTTCATAACCACACCTATTTCTATAGTATGCATATAATTTCTTTTTGTTTATTTATATTTATTATTAAAATCCATAATAATATACATTATTATAATATTCTTCATCAGACTTATACGAATTACCTGTATAATGTTCATCTTCTTTAAAGACTGCGTAGTCATTATATTCTTCTTTTACTTCATAAACATTTATACTAGATATTGAGTATTTTTTTATTAAATCTTCTATATTTTCTATAACTTTGTTTGCTTCTGATTCTGTAGTATTTGCTGGTACTAATATGTTTATTTTGTTTTCTTTTCTAGAAAGAATTGGTATTTTATTCAATGTTTCTTGCCAATTGTTTCCACCATTTACGTTGTAGTGTCTAATAACTAGATAATATCCATTCAAATAACAATCATTATATCTATCAGTAAATTCTTTTTTTAAATCTTCTATATAATCTTCTGCGTGAGTCCTGTTATCATAACCATTGTATTTATCTATTGGAGAATTATAAGAAAAAATAATCTCGTATAAATCTTTATCAAGCGATTGTTCTTTTACAGTTTTTGTATATATTTCTAAATCTTCTTTTAATATAACTTTAGCTGCTACTGAGTACTTTGCTCCTTCAAAATTCACTTCATAAATCGATTCAAATACATATTCTTCTCCTGCTAATTCTTGTTCTAGATAATCTAATAGTCCAATAAAATATCCAGCGTTTTCATCTGATATATCGTTTAAATCGACTTCTAAGTTATATAACTTAGAATCAACTCTTTCTAAGACTTCTTCTCTTGTACCGTGTGGTATTCTCATACTATTAACTACTATGAATAACGTTATTGCCCCTAAAATTGAAGCGATGACGATAATCCATATATGTAGTGTTTTCTTTTTAGAATTTTGTGTTACTATATTATTTTCTGTATTCATTTTT
>CAYJHI010000095.1:0-2078 GCA_964370085.1 uncultured Muribaculaceae bacterium
GGAACTATTTCTTTAATAGAAGAAGGTACTGTAGTTATTGCTATTATGACTGATAAGTCTTTAAAAGAAAAACAAATTAGTAATATAAAAGAGGTTAAAGCTAGAGGAGCTTTTGTTATATTAATTACAACGGAAGAATTAGATGATGAATATGATTGTTATGATAAAAAAATTATTATACCAGATATTAATGATCTTATGAGAGCACTATTGGTAATCCCTGTATTACAACTTATGTCTTATAAAATAGCTTTAGATAAGGGTTGTGATATTGATAAGCCTAAGAATTTAGCAAAATCTGTTACAGTTGAATAGGAATAATATGATTTATAATGATGAGTTATTTATAAAAGAAGAAGATATATCATTTGAAAATAGTACATTTAATCGATGTACTTTTTCCTTTAAGAAAATAAATAAGTTAGTGATTGATAATTGTATATTTAATAATTGTATTTTGACTAATTGTGATTTATTAGAATGTGGTATTCATAATAGTAAGTTTAATGATTGTAACTTAGTTGGTTTAAATATTAGTTCTTCTTCTATTAATAAGAGTTTATTTAATAATAATAAGATGAGTTATAATAGATATTTAGATTGTAAGTTAAAAGAAGTTTCTTTTAATGGTAATGATTTAGATAAGTTAGAGATTAATACTGTTAAGTTAGATAAAATTATGTTTGTTGATAATAAGATGTTATCTATTGTTGTTATAAATAGTAGTTTAAAGGGAGTGGATTTATCTAGTAATTTAATTGATAGTTTAGATTGTGATTTAAGGTTGTTAAGAGGTAGTTGTTTAAATTATACTCAAGCGGTTAATTATATGAGTGCTAGTGGTATTAAGGTAGAATAAAAAGTGAAGGTTTCTTCACTTTTATCTTGGTTGTTTTTTATTGAACATTTTTTGATAATATTCAAATAATTCTTTAAATCTTTGGTAGTGTACTATTTCTCTTTGTCTTAACCATAGTAGAGGAGCGATGACATCTGGATCATTTGTTAAATCTAATAGATGTTCATAAGTTACTCTTGCTTTTTGTTCTGCGGCCATATTTTCTGAAAGGTCAGCGAGAGGGTCTCCTGTTGTAGCGAATGTATTAGCAGAGAAGGGAACACCTGAAGCATCTGTTGGGAATGGAGCATAACCATGTTCTGTATAATTACCACTTAATCCAGCCATTTTTAATTCTTCTAGGGAAGCTCCTCTTATTAATTGAAAATACATTGTTGCAATCATTTCAACATGGGCAAGTTCTTCTGTACCAATATCAGTAAGTAGGGCTTGTCCTTTTTCATCTGGCATTGTATATCTTTGATTTAAGTAACGAAGAGCAGCACCTAATTCTCCAGTAGGACCTCCATACTGAGTAAGTAAACATTTAGCCATGTTTAAATCTTTATTTTTTATATCAACAGGAAATTGTAGTTTTTTTTCATATGCCCACATATTATAATCCTCCTTTCCATGGAAATGATGTTGTAGTCCATGCCCATGGGTTTGTATTTAAATTGTTACTTGTAAGTGTTAGTGGTCCATATTTATCTTCATATATTTTAAGTAGTTGTTTAGCTTGATGATTATATTCGTTATACTTTTTAATCATTTCCATATCATTTGGATAATTATCTAAGTATAGACAAATATCATGAGCGGCAAATTGGTAACAAGAGTAATCTAATAATATTTTCTCTTGTTCTGTTCTTGCCATTAGTTCTTGTGGTCTAATGTTTTTGTATCCAGAATATAACGATGGAAACATATTACCTAATTTGTATCCTTCAGCGGGTGAGTATAATGGTTCAATTGCCATAGGCATATTTATTTCATTTTGATACATATGATTATCATAATTATAATTTGGATATGTATAATTGTTCATTTAATTACCTCCAATATAACTTATGATATTGACCTAATTTAGTATGGGTTTTTACCTATTAGTAAAAAAAGACTTGTCAAATACTAATTTATTTGGTAAAATATAGTTGTTATTTGGCGGTATTGGTGAAGTGGTTAACACGCTAGTTTGTGGCACTAGTATTCGTGAGTTCGATTCTCATATATCGCCCCA
>CAYJHI010000096.1:0-2074 GCA_964370085.1 uncultured Muribaculaceae bacterium
TAATGTACCAGTTATAGTAGCAATAAATAAGTATAATACAGATACAGAACAAGAACTGAATTTTATAACAAAATATCTAGAAAATATTAATATTACTTATGCGATAAGCACAGCATATGAAGATGGTGGAAAAGGTGCGGAAGAGTTAGCTAATAAAGTTAAAAATTTAATAAAGGATAATGAGGTGAATTATTTATATTCACCAAGTCAAACTATAAAAGAAAAAATAGAGGCAGTAACCACTAAAGTTTATAAAGCTAATAAAGTAAATTATACTGATAAAAGTATAGAACAAATAAAACAATTAGAACAATTAAACTTAGATAAAGTACCTATTTGTATAGCGAAAACTCAATACTCTTTATCAGATGATGCGACTAAATTAGGAGCACCTGAAAATTTTGAAGTAACCGTAAGAGAAATTAAATTATATAATGGAGCAGGCTTTATAACTGTATTATTAGGAAATATTTTAACAATGCCGGGCTTACCAAAAAAACCTAATTATGAACAAATAGAATTAATTGACAACGAAATAAAAGGAATATTTTAGTAAAAAAAACACATCACGTGATGTGTTTTTCTTGTTAATAATTTTGAGTAAAAGGAGCAGTTAATCCAGAATAGTTACAAGATCCAGGTCTAGTAAACTCATATAAAGAATTATTTTGTAATTGCCACGAAGTGTCAAAATTACAAGGAACTGGATTCATAGAAGATTGTATAAAGTGATTATTATATTGATATGCTTTGGAAACAACTAGATTTTCCTCGGCAGCAGCTAAAGTTGAAAAGGTACAGTGCAAAGTAGCTCTTCCACTAGCTGCAATATAAGGTTCACCTGTTTCTTGACAAAAAGCCGGATAGGTATAATAACGATATGCACCACCAACGTATCCTGCAAGAACACCAGTAGCACCAGTATTACCACATGCTATCTTTGCTACAGCGGAAGTCGTTAAACAAGGTATGGTAGAAATACAGTAAGTACATGTACTAGTGGTACATGTTTGAGTATTACAACTCTTAGTTCCGCTAGCATTAGTGTCACACTGTTTTTTCGAATACTTATCTTTTGAATCTTGAATGATAGGCATAGTACCACCACCACAAGCCGCAGAACATAGACCGGTTTCTCTAACATTATAGTATTCTTTGTTGTGACTTTGACACTCTTCATATAAAGTATAACTTTTTACAGCTTTAGCAGTAGAGCCAACTTTATCTTTCATATGAACATATAAATTATGAGAAGAACCATTATAAGCATAAGATGTACTAAAATTATAAGTAACAGAATAAATTCCGTTACTAGGAACAGTATGCCAAGTACTACAACTAGTTGAACTAGTCGATACACATACTTGTTCTCCAGTAGAACCAGAAGTAGCAGTTCCTTTAACAGTTACATCTCTACTACCTGTAAAACTATTACCAGTTATGCTAGAAATAGTTACATTAGCACAAGCCTGCGAACTACATCCAACTTCAACCTGTTTCGTAGGACAAGTGTTATTAGAAATTTTATCTTTTTGAGAAACAGTATAAGTTTGAGTACCTCCACCGCAAATAACTTTAGCAGTAGAAGTAGTAGTCTTAGTGCACAATCCATATATAGTTCTATCAGTTTCAACTAAATTAGAAGTTAAACAATCTTTATGTAAAGTATAAGTAGTAGATAAAGGAAAAATATTACCATAAACATCTTTAACAAATACATATATATTAATCTGTTGTCCTGCTAAAGTGGAAATACCATAATTATTTAAAATAATTTCTTTTTCAGTATTGATCGTTTCCCATTTTGGATCATCTATGTCAGGAGTTGTACTATTATTAACAGTAATAAGCATTTCTCTACCGTTAACATGATCAAAAGATAAATTAACATCTAAACTACCAGTGTAAGAGTCGCCAGTAGCAGTTAAACCATCGGCATTCAAACACGCATGAGTATTACAACTTCTAGTTTCAGTAAACACTTCATTATTAGCACAATTAATATTCTCATCATAAATAGAAACTAAGGTATAACTTCTTGTTTGAACTCCACCACCACAGTCAGCATCTCCAC
>CAYJHI010000097.1:0-1757 GCA_964370085.1 uncultured Muribaculaceae bacterium
TATAAAAATAGTATAACACAAATAAAAAAAAAGATAAATAATTATCTTTTAAGGTTCATATATAATATTAGTACAAGTACCATTCCATTCACTACCTAAAGAAGTAAATTCAGACTCAGAAGATTTCCCTAATATTCTAATAGAACAAAGAGAAGAATTATATGCAAAAGCATAAAAACCTATTGTCGTGACACTATTTGGTATCACTACTTCTGTTAATTGATTATCATTAAAAGCATAATCTCCTATTGTTGTGACACTATCAGGTATAACTACACTTACTATATTAGAGGAAATAAAAGATTCGCTTTTTAATATCACAATGTTATCTGGAATAACTATTCCTTCTTTCTTTGCACCAGCATATGAATTTAGAGTTGTATAGTCAATTGTACCATCACTTTTTATATCATAAATAAAAGCTTCTTCATCTGACATTTTATTATCAACAAATACTCCTCCACTTATACCTGTTGCACCTTCAGAAATAATGATACTAGTTAATTCATTAGAAGCAAAACTATAGTTATATAAATTTGTAATAGTAGAGGGGATTGTAATACTGGTTAATTCATTACTAAAAAAAGCTGATGTCATTATTTGTTCAATTCCTTCTTCTAAAATAACAGAAGTAAGTTGATTATATCCAAACGCCTGATAACCTATAGAATTAACGCTACTTGGTATAATTACACTTGTTAATTGATTTTGTTCAAAAGCACGTTGGCCTATCACCGTAACATTAGATGGTATAGAAATAGTTTGCAACTCATTTCGCATGAAAGATGCATCTCCTATATATTGTAATTTACTTGGCAGGTAAACACTAGTTATTCCCATAGCAGCAAAGGAATCTCTTCCTATCATTGTAACAGTCTCACCTTTTATTGTTTCTGGAATAATTACATCTTTCGGACAACTAGGATCTGATGAATATGCAGTTATTGTACCTGAAGCAAATGTAAAGCATGACTCATCTGTTGGTGTAGGTGGCTCTTCATTTACTGCTTCTACTAAGATTTTACCATGATAATGTTTTCCTAATATTTCGTTACCACTGTTAATATCAATCCACATTTTAATCGTATGAGTAGCAGTTTCTGTAGGAGCCAAAGATCCCGTTTGAATAATCCAATTATTCGCTTCTAATGTACTTAGTGTTATTGGTAACCCTCCATCAACACTAACTCTTATCTTACTTTTATCTAATATATTAGAGGCACATCCATCTGCTTCAATCATACCTGTATCATCTAATATTTTCACTGTATAAATAGTGTTTAAACTTCCTGTATTTTCTACTTTAAACGTATATCCTGTTTGCAATAAACCATCACTATCACTCATTGGATAAGCATTATTTAAACTTAAAACATTTCCTATTCCATCTTCAGTATGATCAAATGCTATTTCTAAGTTACCTGCTTCTACTATATTATAATTACTACTTGTTTCTATATCTGAAAATATCGCATAACTAGTACCAAGTGCAAAAGAAGTAATTGCCAGTACTGTTACTATTGTCATTATTATTTCTCTTCTTGTAAACTTACTTATCTTATAAGCACTTACTTCAGTATACTCTTGCTTCTTACTGAATCTGTGTCTTATCTTTTTACCCCAATTAGCCATATAATCACCATCTTCTATAATATTATTATATCACTTTTAATAATTTTTATAAATAAAAAAAACTTCAATTAAGAAGTTTTACGCTCTTGATACATATTTACCATCAGAAGTTGATACTAATACTG
>CAYJHI010000098.1:0-1755 GCA_964370085.1 uncultured Muribaculaceae bacterium
CAGAAGGACTACCTATGATGATAACATTAGTATTATCTTCTAATATGAAAAGGATGCTAAAAAGTAATGTTTTAGTTAGAAAACTAATGGGAATTGAAACAGCAGGTAATATTAATATTTTATTTACAGATAAAACAGGTACTTTAACAAAGGGTAATTTAGAAGTTATTAACATTATTAACGGTGATTTAAGAAAATTTTATAAAAAAGAAGATCTTAATAGATGTAGTGAGTATGAGAAGCTTGTTAAAATAGCAATGTTAGTTAATAATGATAGTAAATATAATGAAGTTGATAATATATCGATTGGTGGGAATACGACTTCAAGAGCTTTGCTTAATTTTTATAAAGAGACATATAAAGATAATATTAAAGTGATAAGTAAATTACCTTTTGATAGTAAAAATAAGTATTGCAGTTGTAGAATAGAAGTAAATGGAAAATTGATGGAGTTTTATAATGGGGCATCAGAGAAGTTGTTGGATAGATGTAAATATTATTATAATATGGAAGGTAAAGTGGAACCTTTTTTTCATAAAAAAGAGATAGAAAAACTACTTGATGAGGCCACTAAAAAAGGTATTAGAGTCATTACTTTGGTAACTAAGTATGATAATAATTATAATTTTTTAGGGTTAGTATTAATTAAAGATGAAATTAGAGAGGAAGCTAAAAGAGGTCTTGAGTTGGTAAAAAAAACTCATATTCAAACTGTTATGATTACGGGGGATGATCTAAATACAGCGATGGATATTGCTAGAGAGTTAGAAATATATGAAGATGGTAAAATTGCTATTACATCTAGTGAGTTAAATCAAATGAGTGATGAAGAAGTTATGAATATTTTGCCTAAGTTAAGGGTCGTTGCTAGAAGTTTACCACAGGATAAATCAAGATTAGTTAGACTTGCTCAAAAAATGAATTTAGTTGTGGGAATGACAGGAGATGGTGTTAATGATGCTCCTGCTTTAAAGAAAGCAGATGTTTCTTTTGCAATGGGGTCAGGAACAGAGATAAGTAAGGAAGCTAGTTCGATTGTAATACTTGATAATAATATTTTATCGATTGCGAAGGCTATTTTGTTTGGAAGAACGATATTTAAAAGTATTAGAAAGTTTATTATTTTTCAGTTGACCGTCAATTTATGTGCTGTTAGTGTTACCTTACTTGGGCCTTTTATTGGTATAGATGCTCCTGTGACGGTTATACAGATGTTATGGATTAATATGATTATGGATACTTTGGCAGGAATAGCATTTTCTTTTGAAGCTCCTTTAGAGGAATATATGGAAGAGGTTCCTTTAAAGAAGAATGAATCTATTATTAATAAATATATGTTAGGAGAAATATTATTTACGGGTATTATGTCGTCTGTTCTTTGTATATTGTTTTTAAAGTTAGATGTTTTTTATAATTTATTTAGAGTAGATGTAAGAGATTATTACTTTTTAACGGCTTTCTTTGGGGTGTTTATATTTATGGGGATATTTAATTGTTTTAATGCTAGAACTCATCGGTTGAATTTACTAGCGCATTTATCTAAAAATAAGATCTTTATTATAACAATTGTTTTTATTTCTATAATTCAAGTATTACTTATTTATTATGGGGGAGAACTATTTAGAACAATAGGCCTTAATTATAAGGAATTTAGTTATATGATTTTATTTTCTTTATTAGTTATACCAATAGATTTAATTAGAAAGTTATATTTAAGAAGAAAAGGGGAGATTGGGGGAGTTTAATCTTCTTTTT
>CAYJHI010000099.1:0-1754 GCA_964370085.1 uncultured Muribaculaceae bacterium
TTTTTTTCTTACGCATTTCACGTTTTTGTTTCATATCCATAATTATTTACCTCCTATTTTCTATTTATATGTTATTTTTTATTGCTATCTATCTTCTTTTTATTGTCCTCTTTTTGTAAAACATGATATATGTATACTGATAAATCCAAATCAATTGTATTTGCCATAAAATATACTGGTATTATATTACCTAATACTTCTTTAGGTATAATTTTTGCAAACAACTTAAATAGTATACCTAGTTTTAAATACCCATTTATTCTATTTTTATATTGATATAAATGATTAATTATTTTTGGCTTCATATTTTCATTTATAATTACATTAAAATTATTGTTTTTAATATATTCATCAATGTTACCTATAAATTCAAATTCGTTAAGATAATACCCTTTTTCCACTAATGAAGCTCCAAATAATTCTTTCTCGGATAATGACTTTCTTTCTTTTCCTAAGTAGGCATCCGATATTACAAATAATCCATCTTTTTTTAAAACTCTATTTACTTCCTCGAAAATCAAATTTTTATTATTAGAATAACACATTGTTTCAATCGCATATACTAAATCAATTGAATTATCTGGAATCTTACTTAAATCATGATAATCACCTTGAATTAAATCAATATTATATTTTTTAGTTTTTTTATCAATACATGGATTTAAGTCTATACCTGTCAAATTGAGATTTGAAATACTTTTAGCTAATCCTTTTAAATTAGCACTTTGACCTGATCCTATTTCCAAAATATCCTTACAATTATATTCATTTATTATTTTAGTTAAGCGCTTTACTTGGTAATCTTGGTAGTTTTTGCCCTTTGTATGCACTCCATCATCACTGATATCTATATGCATATACCCTTTACTAGAACCAAACAACCTATATAATAAATACTTAGTTTTTTTATAATACCTTTTAACATCATTATTTGTAAATTCTTTTTGTTCATCTAAAAAACTGAAATCTATTTTGCTACTTAAGTATTTGTAATCTTCTATTAGTTTGTCTGCTAATTCTATTTTTCTTTTATTTTTGTTCATTTTCTAATTCCTTTCTGTGAATTATTTTGATATTCTTAAATTTTATATGATTTTTGACTTTTTAGATTAATAAATCTATTAAATATGTAAAAACCCTTTTGCAACAAACCCTTATAAACAAAGAGTTTACAAGGAGTTTTTCTTAAATCCGTATACCCCAGTTAATGTTAGTTTTGTGACAACTTTCGTTGTTTTCTATATTTACTTCTCGTTTTTTCTTACGCATTTCACGTTTTTGGTGCATATCCATAATTATTTGCCTCCTTATTTTACTGATTCTAAATAGATTTTCTTATCGAAGCCACCATTCTTTTCTCTTTTTCTTGTAGCTACGTTTATAACTTCTTCTATTTCAATATTTTTTGATTTTAAAATTGCAAGATAAACTTCATATATATCCGCTAACTCTTCAATGTTTTTATCTTCTAAATATTCATTTACTTCTTCTAATAACTTTAATTCTAACAAATTAACATAATCAGTATCATTTAAAAATTTTATAGTTGGTGTCTCTCCATTTTTTATAATAATATCTGGTATATTATCTCTGACTAATTTATTATATGTTTTCATAATCTACACCTCCATTAATTTCTTCCAACTTCATAAACTCATCAAAATCACTACTATAAAACTTATCTTGTTTAACTCTATACTTTTCAAATTCTGTCAACGCTTTATCTTTAGCAATTTCATGAGATATTTTCCCTG
>CAYJHI010000100.1:0-1739 GCA_964370085.1 uncultured Muribaculaceae bacterium
TAAAATATTATATATTGGTAGTCTTATTCTATTATAAACAAAAAAAGAATAATTGTTATTCTTTTAAATAAACATCAAATGTGTTAATTTTATCAATTTTAATTAAGTTTTCAACAATATACTCTCTAACTTGCATTGGATTTTGTGAATAATACTGTTTTATTTGTCCACTATCTTCTAAAATTAAATAGATAGTGTTGTTTGCCTGTTTAATTTTTTCTATTTCTGCTGATTCTCCATCTGATCCTAAGTTACCTATATTAAACATATCATAATCTTTGTTATATCTATCTAATGGAATCATGTAAAGTGCCGCTGATCCAGATAGGATATATACTTGATATCCTTCATTTTCTTTTTCTATAATGTAATCTGTCGTAGTTTTTAATGTTTCTTGTTTTTCAAGTGGATATATGATATATTTTAAATTTTCTAGATCAGACTTATCACTTCCTATATATATAGCTATGTTAAATAATATTACAATAATTGTTATTGTTAATGTTATTCGTTGTAGCGCAATAACACTTGCTTTATTCAATGTTATTTTATCTATAGGATGTTTTTTTATATAATTATTTAGATTATAGATTAAAATAATTATACTTATATACGATGCAGAAATAAAATGCCAAATCTCTGCTAATGGATAAATAATTGCAAAAGTTGGAATGGCATATGCAAACATAATTAAATTAAGATCATTTTCTTTGTTTCGTCCCCTTCTCTTTAAAGACTTGACTATGTTTATAACAATACTGATAGGCACTATTGTACATATTAGTATTAAAAAAATATTGATAGGAAACAAATAATCAATGTACATACTATAATATGGTGTACTGTTAGTAAATGTTGGAATGGCTAATATTACATAATCTAAAAATGATTCTAAATTATTATTTATTATTAAATATCCAAAAAACACTCCAATAGGAACTAAAACACCTAACATACGAATACCTAATATTTTTAAATAGGACTTGAATTCATCTTTGTTTCTAACAGCTAGTAATTTAAATCCTAATGCTCCTAATACTATTAATAAGCCTATGGTGTGTTTAACCATAATAGTTGCACCTATGATTAATCCTAATATAAAATTAGATTTAAAATCAGTGGTGAAAAAGCCCTTATGTTTATATAATTTCACTTCTAATAAAAGTGCTATTAAGGCAACGAAGACAGAAAATATATTATAATCATAGACTTGAAGTATCAAAAGATAAACAGAAAGAGTAATTGTTGTTATTAAAACCTTTGTTTTATCTTTAAATAACTCTTTTAATAATAAGTAGGTTACTATAGAAATAGAAGTAAATAATAAGGACATGAATATTTTCATGATGATTAGTTCAGTTCCAAATATCTTCATAAATAAAGCTGGTAAATAATATATAAAAGGAGGTATTATCATATTAAAATCATTGTATGGTATTAGTCCATCTGCAATGTTTCTAGCAAAATTAAAATTCCATAATTCATCCATATTGCCTATAGATATACTTAAGTTTCTAGTAAAGAATAATAAAAATAAAATTATAAAAATTAGAATTAACTGCTTTTTTTTCATGTTACCTCCAAAATTAAAAAGAGTATTATACTCTTCTTAATTATAACAATTATTTACTTTTTTTCAACTGATAACTGTACTAAAGTACCATTTAGGTCAAATACTTCACTAATATTATCTTGTTTGATTATATTATCTGTTAGTGTTTCATTCTTTATATAATCAT
>CAYJHI010000101.1:0-1709 GCA_964370085.1 uncultured Muribaculaceae bacterium
AAAAAAGAGCCCTTACTAAGATTTTAAGAGAGTTTATGAAACATAAAACTTTTGACGATGAGGTAATATAAAAAACCACAATTGTGGTTTTTGTTTATATAATATTAACTTTACTACCTTTAATTGTTGCAGTTAAATTTGCAGTAATATTTTTACCTTTATTTTTGGCATTTCCTATAGCTATATCATTTTCTATATTAGTCTTTAAGAATTCATATTCTGGTTGACAGTTTCTATTTCTTTCCATTATGCTCTTGGCTATTTCTCTGTCATTAGAACTAGTCTTTTTAATTAGCATTAAAACATAGTAATTATTGTGACCTAAATCTTTATATATTAATCTAATGTTAGGTTTTTTTAGTTCAAAAATTCCTTTAAGTCTATTATGATTAGTAAACTTCTTTTGTTGTGTTGGATTATTACTAAATTTAGATTCTTCTAATTTATTTATTAGCCCTAAAATTTCTTCTTTTTTCCCATCTTCGAATTGATCTAAATCACTATAAATATAATCTTTTCCTCTAGGAGAAGTTGAATAATAAATATTTGCTTTTTCTTTTTTTGTTTCTGTTACTTCATTTACTATTGTTTCTTCTTTTTCAAAATAGTTACAGATATCATCAAGATGTCCTTCATATGTTTTAACTAATTCTTTGTTAATATCATTTCCTTCTTCGATTGCTTCATATAATGTATCAATTTTATTTGTCATAAGAATGATTAAATCATTTTTGATACTATAATAAGAATTATCTGATATTTTTGGAAATAATACTTTTATATCCGCGATTAAATTACCATTTAAAATATTATCAAACAATAATAAACTTCTTTCGTTAGGAATAAACTCTTCTACTGTTTCTAGTTCATCTTCATGAAATTCAAAATGTTCTATTACAGTAGCTTTTGTTTTTTCTTCTTCTAATTTTCTTTTATCAAGTTCTTCTAATTTCTTTTTATGTTTCAGTAACCTTTGTTTTTCTTTTTCTTCTTTTGTTTTTTCATTATCATTAATTTCATCATTATAAATTTCAACAAACTCATTGAATTTTTCTTTTTCTTCATCTGATAAATCTGGTATGCTGTTGTATGTTTTTATATGTTTATCACTTAGCGCTACACCACAATCAGATTCAATAAATTTTGCTAACTTTTGTAGTTTTGAAGAAGTTAAATTTTTCTTTTTATAGATATTGATTGTTTCTTCTGCTTCATCAAACCTACTTTTACCTGCTATTAATACAGATTCTATTCTGTCTATATCTGCTATTGCATCTTCTAATTCGTCTTCACAATCAACAAAATTTGGTAATTTTTCCAATCTTTTCTTGAATGCTATTATTTGTTTACGATGACCAATTAGTTGATCACGCTTTCTAATAACTTCAGTCATTGCATCTAATAGTTTTGATCTATCATGCAAACTAGAGCATACAGCTATTCTATTTTTAATGTAATCTCCATCTATAGTAAATGGATTATCTAATTCAAATTCAAAATTTTCAAAATCAGTTACTCCATCTTTTATTAATTCATCTTTTAGAAATTCTTTAAGTTCTTCATAATAACTTTTCATATTAACCTCTTAATCTATTATTTTTGTTTTCGTAAATTTGGATATGCTTTTAAAAATTTATCTTTTTCTGTTTTTTCTTTATTCCAGTTATTTTTTACTGATAAGTTTTTAATCTTAAGACTTGCTTGTTCTC
>CAYJHI010000102.1:0-1689 GCA_964370085.1 uncultured Muribaculaceae bacterium
TATAAAAAAGTATTAAGTAATGAAGCCTACATAAAAACAGTAAATAAAATAGAAAACATTAAATTTATTACTGATGGCAAATGGGATTGGGAACATGGATTAGGACATTATAAAAGAGTTGCTAAATTTGCTGAACAAATATTAAAACAATTAAATGCCGATGATAGAACAATAGATTTAGCAATGACAGCATCCTTATTGCACGATATTGGATTAGTTAAAGGTAATAAGGTCGATCACGCATTAGAAAGTAGTAAATTATTTATAGATTTTATTGAATCATCTGATATAAAACCCGAAGAAGAGTTAATACTAAGACAAGCAATTCGCGACCATTCTAATGGTAATGAAATTAAATCATTAATTGGTTTAACTCTGGTTCTAGCGGATAAATTAGATGTGACTTACCACAGAACTATAAATTCAAGTATTCAAGATAAAACAAATAAGGAAATTCAAAAAATTAAAAATGTAACTATTAACATCACTAACAAACATTTGATATTAAAATATACTACAGATATTGATTTTGATATTAATGTTCTTAAAGAGTGGAAGAAAGCTATTAATATACCATATAAAGTAGCAAATTACTTAAATAAGAGTTTTATATTTTATATTAATGACAACTTAATAGATTATTCTGATTTTTTAGGTAAAAAAGGATAGGAAATCTATCTTTTTTTTGTTATAATACTATAGAAAGTAGGTGGATACAACTTGAGAGCTATTTGTATTGGAAACTCATCATATGATATTACATTACCTGTTGAGAAATTCCCTAAGGAAAATACTAAGGTAAGAACAAACGGAAAAGTTGAATGTGGAGGAGGTCCTGCTAGTAATGGGGCTTATCTTCTAGCAAAATGGAAGATGGAAACTTCTTTTGCAGGTATAGTAGGTAATGACTATTATGGTCAAAAAATAATAGAAGAATTTAGAGAAGTAGGAGTAGATATTACTTATTTAGAAAAAACTAGTGAAGCTAGTACTACTTCTAGTTATATAATTGCTAACTTATCTGAGGGAACTAGAACTATTGTAACTAATAAAGATAAGAATTTAGTATATACCGTTAATAATATAGATGATAAATTTGATGTAATCTTAGTCGATGGAGAAGAGCTTGATATTTCAAAACAAGTTTTATTAAATAATAAAGACTCTATTTCAGTACTAGATGCAGGTAAAATAAGAAAAAGTACTTTAGAATTAGGTAATTTAGTTAAGTATTTTGTATGTTCTAAGGAATTTTCTGAAACTTTTACTAGTTTAACAATAGACTATAACAACTTAAATACTATTGTTGAAATACATCGTCAATTAGAAAAACACTTTAATACTAACATTATAATTACTTTGGAAGAAAAAGGTTGTTTTGCTAAGATAGATAATGGTTATATAATTGTTCCTTCTATTAAAGTAAAAGCACTAGATTCTACAGGAGCAGGAGATATATTTCATGGAGCGTTTACTTATTTTATAAGCAATGATTATAGTTTAAAAGACAGTCTAATGCTTGCTAATATTACAGGAGCAATATCGGTAACTAGAATAGGTAGTAGATTGTCAATTCCAACATTAGAAGAAGTGTTAGAAACAGGTGAAAAGTATGGCATTCTTAAAAGATAGTTATCTTCCAACCCTTGATTTACATGGTTATGATAGAGAATACGCTAAATTCAAAAC
>CAYJHI010000103.1:0-1681 GCA_964370085.1 uncultured Muribaculaceae bacterium
AAAAAAAGAAAGATAAACCTTCCTATTTACTAAAATCATTATTAACAACACTTCTACTATTATTAATAGACTCCACTGTTATTCTAAGACAATCCTCTTTAGAAACATCACCTAAAGGAATATTATAAAATTTTCTAACATCTTCCTTCGTAACAACACCCTTCAAATTATCTCTTCCATTATTATCTCTAGTAATTCTATTAACTAAACCATCATTTAAATAATCATAAACTGCCAATAAAGTATTATTGTAATTTCCATTAATCTCATCGTACTTAGCATAAGTATCCCCTATCGCCTTATCAAACAATTTCATTTTATCACTTAAATTCTTATCTTCATCTTTATTAACATTCTTATCAATAATATGTTTAACAAGTTTTCTACAAAGATCATCACTCATACGTTCAGAACCATCATTATAATGATTTCTAACTTCATCTACACTAACATTTCTAATTAACTTCTCTCTTGTCTTATCAACCCCATTAGAAAACAAATTAGCATTACCATCTAACATATAATTTTTAATTGCAGAAGCTACTTGTCTATAATCACCATTTTTCATATCATATTTAGCATAAGTAACCATAACAGCATCTTCAAAGTATTTAAACTTATCTTCAACCAACAAACCATCTTTATTTAATTTAATATCTTTATCTACAATACCAACATTAATATTTTTTACAATACTAGGTTTATAACTATTATCTATACCATACTTATTTTGATAATAAGAGGCATAACTATCAAAACCATCTTTTCCTTTTAATTTTAAACTAAATAACTCACAAATACCTTTTCTATCAGCATTAATTTGACTACGGTCCAAATGTTTAACAAAACCATCAATACTAACAGTTCTTAAAGCACCCTTAGTTTTACATTCATATAAATACTGCATCAACTCAACTGAAATAACATCAGTATAAGACTCATTACCATCTTTAGTAATACCAACTCTACCTTCAGTCAACATAGTAGGCTTAACATCCATCATCTTATCAGCAAAATAATCATCATTATTAATAAAATCTATAATCTTTTTAGCATCACCTAATTTATCAGTTCTAAGTACAATATTATCATAAGAACTTTTACCTTTAATCTTCGTTTGATGACTAATATCATTCTCACCAAGAAAAACAAATAACTTCTCACTAACTTCTTCTATCTTTTCTTGTTTGACAGGTATATATAATTTAGTACACCTCTCATCATCAACGCTTCCCTTTTTAAATATACAAAAACTTTTCATACTCTCAGGATTAAAAGCAACTTGACCATATTTACCAAAATACTTATCAGATTTCTTAATCATCTTTTTAAACTTATCATTAATAAAAGTCTTCTTATCTATTAAAGACATTTCTAATCTAGCCACATAACTAGAAAGATCACCACTAAAAGACATATTAAAAAGATTATTATTAACACTATTAAAATAGTCATATATACTACTACCACTAACTTTATCAACTACATTCTTATCTTCTAAAGAAGCAAGTAAAGTTAAATTCTTAAGCATATTATCAAGTTGTCTTAAAGCATCCATATTATCACCTATTATAATTATATAATATATATTAAACAAAGTCAGTAGATATAAATCAACTTTACAAAAAAAGAACAGAGTTTCCTCTATTCTTCTCCTTCTTCTAACATATTCGTAATTAAT
>CAYJHI010000104.1:0-1675 GCA_964370085.1 uncultured Muribaculaceae bacterium
CAAGAATAACAGAAGAAGAAGAAGTATATTTAAAACACTTTTATGATAGTCTAACTCTTCAAAAAGTAATAGATTTGACAAAAACAGAAACATTATGCGATATAGGAACAGGAGCAGGATTTCCAGGGTTAGTATTAAAAATAATTTTTCCAAACTTGAAAGTAACGTTAGTAGATTCTTTAAATAAAAGAATCAAATATCTTGATGAATGTATAAAACAATTAAATTTAAAAGAAATCAAAACAGTCCATGCAAGAGGAGAAGAATTTTGTAAGACAGATTCAAAGTATGATGTTGTAACATCTAGAGCAGTAGCAAGGTTAGATAAACTATTTAGTTATACAATAGGAGCGGTAAAAGAAAAAGGTTATTTCATTCCATTAAAAGGAAACATAGAAGAAGAAGAAAAAGAAGCGCAAAAACTATATCAAAAATACAATATTGAATTAATTAGAATAGAATCGTTTAATCTACCGAAAGAAGAGAGTATTCGTAATATATTAAAATATCAAGTAAAAAGAAACAGTTAAAAAAAAGGTTGTTTAACTGTTTTTATTTTGTTATAATATAAAATATAAGAATAAAAAGATAAGAAGGTGTTTTTGTTATGCTATCAGAAAATGAAGTAGTATTATTAAATTTAGAAGATATAATCCCCAACAGATTTCAACCGAGAGAAGTTTTTGATGAAAAAGCATTGAATGAACTAGCAGCATCTATAAAAGAGCATGGAATAATTCAACCGATCATTGTTAGAAACATTGGAGAAAAATATGAAATAATAGCAGGAGAAAGAAGATATAAAGCTTCTGCGATTGCAGGTTTAACTAAAATTTCTGCAATAGTAAAGAACTTAGATGACAAAGAAAGTTCAAAAGTAGCACTTCTAGAAAATCTACAACGCAAAGATTTAACATCAATTGAAGAAGCTAGAACTTATCAAAAAATATTGGAACTAGATGAATTAACACAAGAAGAATTAGCTAAAACAATGGGAAAAAGTCAACCAGCAATTGCTAATAAAATAAGATTGTTATCACTGCCAGAAGAAATTCAAGATGCACTTTTAAATGAAAAAATTTCTGAAAGACATGCTCGAAGTTTATTAAATTTGAAAAGTAAATCTGAACAAATAGATTTGTTAAACAAAATAATTAACAATAGAATGACAGTAAAGGATTTAGAAGAGGAAATTAAAATCAAAAATGGAGATGCAATAGAAACAAAACAAGAAGATGAACCAGAATTGATGGGATTTGAAAGTTTGATTGCAGATACAACTGAAAATCAAAATATAGACAGTAACACTAATTTAGATGAGTTGCTAGCTAAAATTCAAAAAGAAATAGATGAAGAAGATAAAGCTTTACAAAAACTAGATGATGAAAATTCCAATATTTCAATAGGTGGTCTAGAAGAGACCCCTAAAAAAGGACTGGATTTTCTACTAGGTAATAACGTTGAATCACTAGATGTTAACAATACATTAAAACAAGAAGAACAAGAAAAACCAATTTTTGATACTTTAATAGGAATAAATAGTGATAAACCAACAGAACAAACTCTATTTTCTCCAATAGAATTAACACCGTTAACTGAACAAATCCAACCAGAACCAGTAATAGAACCTCAAATAATAGAAGAAACACTAGAAAATACACGACCTACTTTAATA
>CAYJHI010000105.1:0-1597 GCA_964370085.1 uncultured Muribaculaceae bacterium
TTCTTTTTTCTATATAAAAAAGGAGTACTATTAGTTTCACTCTTAAAAAATTTATAAAAGGCCGACACACTACCAAATCCAACAGCATAAGCAATATCAATAATATTATTATCAGTTTCTAACAATAACTTCTTAGCATACTCAAGCCTCAACTTATTTATATATTCCTTTGGAGTTATTTTATACTCATCTTTAAATACTTCAACCATTCTTTTCTTAGAAAGACCCATATTACTAAATTCTTTATTTAACAGTTTATATTCCATAAACATATCATCAATTTTATCTTTTAATTTATTAGCCATTTCCTTCATAGGTTTATATTCTAACAGATCACTTCTACATCTCTTACAAGGTCTATAACCTTTTTTTAATATTTCTTCTACATTATCAAAAAACTCTACATTCTCTCTATTAGGTAATTTAGATTTACATGAAGGCTTACAATATATACCAGTAGACTTAACTGCATAATAAAATATCAAATCATAATTCTCATCATTATTCTTAATAATTTCATACTTCTCATCAAAAGTCATACTACACCTTCTTTCTTTTTAATTTATTCAACTCTTCCTTAGTTATTTTATCTACTCTAAAAGACTCTCTAATCTTTTGTATTGTCTTATTAAATGTTACATCATCTAAATTATTATGAAGTAAATAATTATGAGTTTCTTTAGGAAATTTAATATAACAAATAGATAAACACCATGCCACTGCCATCTTAACATAGTAATCATCATTAGTAATACTATCACACACATTAATTATTTTATCTATATAATCTTCTTCAATAAAATGAAACAACATTAAAACAACTGCAAACCTAATATCATAAACACTATCAGAAGTATAATATTTTTCTAAAAAATCCCACACTTTTATTTTATGATTTCTAACTATTTTAAGCCCACTACAAAAACTATCACATATAGACCAATTATTTATCTTAGGAATAAATAATTCAACTTGTTCTAAAACAGTATCTATATCTAATTTCAAATTACCTATCATTAACCCTTTTAACATAGTCTCTTCAAAATAAATATCATTTGCATTACTCAAGTATTCTAAACCAGATTCTTTAACTAATCTATTCGCAATCTTTCTAATCACAGGAATTCTAACTCCAATTAAATTATCAACACCAGGAATCAGTGAAGAAGAAAACTTCTGATATGACTCCTCTTTTAAAGAAAGAAGTTCCTCTCTAATTTCTATTTCTTTTTTATACATATTACCACCTAAAGTATATTATATACTAAAGCACAACTATTTTCTTCCTAAATATTCACATCTAATTAAAAAAAAAAGAACTATTATAATTCTTAATTAACCATTAGCTTATAAATTCCTATTACATTCACTTGAAGTGGATAACTTTCCATAATTTCTCCACTATATTCAACCATAACATAATCACCAACTACTAAATCTTTGTTATCATCAATATTTACTACTACTCTATCACCTGAAGATGAAATGTAACTTTCATTTTCATCAACCAATATAATCACACTATCACCATCAATTGACTCAATCATACCTGAAAACTCTGCTACCTCTTTAATTTCATATTCATAGTTCTCAAAAA